>JBCBAO010000022.1:0-16017 GCA_038532405.1 Pseudomonadota bacterium
TTGTTGAAAGCGAGCAGCGCTCGGCATCGGCAATTGAGCAAATCGGCGAACAGGTCGCTGGCGTCGCCGGCCGCCTGGAAAGCCGCCAGGACGATGCCTTGCGTTTATTCTCGGAAAAACTGGATGAGACGCAAAAACGCCAGGAGTCTCGCCTGTCAAATGCCCTCAACAATGTGTCTGACCGCCTGGAGCAAATTCAGAATCAATCCTCGGCAACCCTATCGCCCGTTCAAAAAGCGATTGCAGCACTTGCGCAGCGGATCGAGGCAATCGAGGACTTCGCGACACCGCCATTTGTTGACCGTGCGCCCAGCCCGGATCTGCCTGAAATGGTGGCTCCGGATCCGATTGTCCCGGATCTACCGGACGATAGTGGCGCATCCTTTGACACGGCTCCGGACCCCACTGTGCCGGAGCAAGAGCTCGCTCGTTTGGATGAGGCCGAACCAGTGGAGGAATTTGAAGCCGGTTTCGATACGTGGGCAGAGGAGGCAAATGCCGTCCTCGACGCAACTTTGCCACCGACCGACCTGGCACCACCGCCTCCCCCCATCGAAGACGACTTCCTGGCCGAACATTATTATATCTCGGATCTTCCAGGACCGCAGCCACCTTTCGACGACTCTGTACTTTGGAACGATGGTGGCGACGAAGCCCGCGATAGCGATATATTTGAAGACATCGCTTCGGACATGGATCTTGAAGTCGACCCGCAGGTCGACACCATGGATGCAGAAGCTGCTTTTGAGGCTGCCGCCGTTCCCCTGGAGGAGGACACATCTGACTATATCAGCCGTGCGCGCGCTGCCGCGAAAGCAGCCGCTGAGCCTGCTTCGACCAATCGGCAACCCCGCGCCGGGCGCGTTCCATCAGCTGCTAAGGGCAATGGAAAAGTTCCCGCGATTGCGGCCGTCTCCACGCTTGCGGTGGTCATTGCCGGCACAGCTGGATTCTTGCATTTACGAGGCAAGCAAGCCGCTCCGGTCCTGACGCTAAATAAGACGCCGGACACAACGGCTCAGCCAGATGCAACCCTGTCTACCCCCACAGATACAGCACCGACCGAGAACAGCCTTGCTGCTGTCGCCAACCGCATTGAAGGCGATACCATCACCGGTATTGCCCCGCCCCTTGCAGGTGACCAAGTCCCCTCAATCGGCGAAGAGGCTCCTCTCAACGCGGGAAGCCCAGCCCAATTAGACGAACAATCTTTAGCTGGCGAAGAGGACCTGCCAACCCTGGACGGTGCGGCACCTGATAAGGAAGCCCGCCTTGATACGAATGCGCCCGTGCGGCTCGCAACCCTCGGCCAGCCGCGTATTCCAGCGCGCATAACACTTGAGGATGCCGCAGCCGTTGGTGACCCGATTGCGAAATATGATCTTGCGCTGAAACGCTTCCAGGACGGCCAACCCGGTTTGGCGGCAGACCTTGTCCAACAAGCAGCCGATGCCGGGCTCGTGATTGCGCAGTACAAACTTGCAAAACTGCATGAGCAAGGGCTCGGCGTTCCGCGGTCTTTGGAGGCAGCGCGCGACTGGACAACCCAGGCGGCGAGTGGCGGCAATGTTAAGGCGATGCATGACCTTGCCGTTTATATGACCAATGGCGAGGGCGGCGAACAAAGCTATGCCTTGGCCGCCGAGTGGTACAGAAAAGCTGCGGAATTCGGCGTGGTCGATAGCCAGTACAATCTTGGTGTTTTCTACCAGGATGGCCTCGGCATTTCCCCGAGCCTCTCCGAAGCGCTGTTCTGGTTCGAAGTGGCCGCGCGCCAGGGAGATCAAGACGCAGCTGCCAATGTGAGTGATCTGCGCGAGCGTGTTTCCCTTGAAGCGGCCCAGCAAGCCCAGCGCCGGGCGCAAACTTGGCGGGCAGCCCGTGCCGACGGTATTGCAAATGGCGTTCTTGGCGCGCAGCCATGGAATACGCAGACGCGGGAACAGGTGCTGGCGATCCAGGAAACACTGAACGGCCTCGGTTATGACGCCGGCACAGCCGATGGCTTAATGGGTGCGAAGACGCGTCAGGCGATTCTGGCTTTTCAGCGGTCTGCCAAACTTGACGACACCGGAACGGTGACGAACGCGCTGATTGACGCGCTGAATACCGCCGCCATTGACGCCCGCCGGGCAGGCTAAGCGCGCCAGACACCGCCATGGGCGTAGCGATCCGGCTCATGGCGAGCCTCGTCGATCCGATGGATGCGTTGCTCACCGAGAGCATAGGCCGTGGTCCCGTCCGGCAGAGCCGCAGCAAATGCGGGGTCGCAAATATTCAACCCTCCCGTAAGGGCCCCCATGGCCGGCAAGACGAGGCGCAAGCCATCGCTAGCAAAACATCTGCACCGAACGGCACGGTGGCGCGCCCGCACCTTTACAACGGGATGAAGATGGCCGGAGACCTCTCCGCGCGCGCCCGTTGGTTCATGGCGAAAAACAAGCGGGCCAATATCCAACTGCTTGGCGGCGCGCCCTCCTAAATCCTCGGGGGGATCAGGGTCATGGTTTCCCTCCACCCAAATCCAATCGACCGACGCTGTCAAAACCCGAATACGCGCCCGGTCCGCCTCAGCAATGCGAAGCTCGGCCGACCGATCATGGAAGCTGTCACCGAGCGAAACAATACGCCGCGGCCCATATGTCGATGCAAGGTGCTCCACAAGGCTTAGCGTGGTGCCGGTATCGTAGGGCGGCAGCATCTGGCCGCGCGCGGCGTAGGAGGAGCCCTTCTCCAGGTGCAAATCGGAGACGATCAGCGTTCCCTCATCTGGCCACCAGACCGCTCCGGCGGGCAAGAGACACAGCTTTGCCGTCAACAGCTGGATATCGAAGGGCTCTGCGGGGGTCGACAGAAGAGCATCTCTGGAACGGGTCATGAACACCAGACTTGCCGAAGATCGAACCTGTGGTCAATCAGCCAAGGCACGGCCGCTCAGATTTAAGCGCATACATCGTAGAAATTTGCCTGTTACCCTGCCGCACAAGCTGGACATTACCGGCAACTTACGTTTGAGATCGCTGTCGGCCCCCAACCCGCTTTTCGGAGATATCCATTGGCGCAGACCAAACCAAAACGCCCGCCCGTGGTGCGCGCCATTAATGGCGTTGGCCGCGCGATTTCGGCTGCCCGCCTGGCATTTCCCCGCTTCACGCCAGATGGAATTCGGCGATCTGCCGAGAAACTTTCTGGATTTTCCGACTATGGCTCCAATTCCTATGTGGCGGGGCTCGCAACGCTCTGCCACGCGCTGGAAAACGAAGCGAACCTGAACCAGATGGGGCGAATTGTTCTCTATCGCCAAGTCGTTGCTGCCCTCGCCGGACGTTTGACAATTGTCGCGTGGGAAAAAGCCTTTCCCAAACAAGCCCAAGCGCCGATTGTTGCACCGCTCTTTGTCATCGGACTACCACGAACGGGCACGACAATTCTCTACGAGACCCTTGCTGCGGACCCCGCCTTGCGCGCGCCTATGACCTGGGAATGCCGGGACTTCGCCCTTGCCCATACCGCTGCGAACGACCCGGAAAATGATCCGCGTGTCCAGAAGCTTGGCAGGCAAATGGAGCAGGTCGACAAGCTGATGCCAGGCTTCACATCGATCCATAAATTTGGACCATTCATCCCAACAGAATGCATTGGCTTGATGCTGCTTGATCTAGCGAGCGAGCAATTCTGCTCCCTTGCCTGGTTGCCGTCCTACCGGGAATATCTTCGCCAAGTCGACGCCGCCTCCGTCTACGATTGGCACAAGCGCGGGTTGCGCTACCTGCAGGCGACCCAGCCGCAGAAATCCTGGATGCTGAAAAGCCCAATCCATACAGGATATATAGACGCTCTGTTTGAGACCTATCCGGATGCGCACATCATCCAAACCCATCGCGACCCAATGCAAGTGATCGCATCGGTCGCCAACCTCTACCGCGTCGGACGTGGCGGCTGGTCAGATGCCCCCTACGATTTGAAGGCCCGCGCCGCGGAGGATGCAAGATTCTATGCAGACTTTGTTCAGCACACAGTGGAATATCGCGCCAAGAATCCAGAACGCGCCAGCCAGTTTTATGACGTTGCCTTCAAGAATTTCATCTCTGACCCGATGAAGGAAATCGAGGCCGTTCACACCCATTTTGAGCGTCCCCTCACAGAGGATGCCCATACCGCCATGTCGGATTATTTGAAAAACCGTCCGCGGGACAAATACGGCAAACATGTCTACGATAAAGACCAATTCGGGTTCACAGACGCCACATATGATCAAGTGTTTGCCGGGTATCGAGCAGCCTATGGCGCTTATCTTTAGGCCATGGGTGAGGTGCCGGCCACAGACTTTCGAAAACCGCCGAAGCGCCCACCTGGTGCCCAGGCACTCAATCTGGCCGGTCGGGCCCTCTCTGCCGTCGGCATTCACGCCCCCGCATTTACGGTGCAAGCGGTAACAGATGCTGCCATTCGAACGGCCGGTGACCGTGATTTCGGCTCGGACAGCTACCTTGCCGCCCTCGCCCCGCTTCTCCATTCCTTGGAACACGAAGCACAGCTGAACCAATTGGGGCGTATTGTCTTGAAGGGGCAGATCGTGTCGGCCCTGGCAAGCCGGCTCACTGTTGTCGCATGGGAAAAGGCAAATCCGGAATTGGCGGCCGCGCCGGTTACGACACCACTTATTATTGTCGGCATGCCACGCACCGGAACAACGATCCTTTACGAGACCCTTGCGGCTGCCCCGCATCTCCGTGCACCGTTGACTTGGGAGTGCCGGGACTACGCCCTTGCCCACGAGATTACCGATCCACAAAGCGACCCCCGCATCGAAAAACTTGGTCGCGCAATGTCCCGCATGGACCGTCTGATGCCAGGTTTTTCAGCGATCCATTATTTTGATCCCTTCATCCCAACTGAGTGTGTGGGCCTAACGATTTTGGACCTGTGTTCAGAACAGTTTCCAGCCCTTGCCTGGGCACCCACCTATCGCGACTTTCTACTCTCATCGGATTTCAAAAGCGCCTATAGCTGGCACAAACGAGGTCTTCGCTATTTCCAGGCCACCCAGCCTGGGAAACAATGGGTTTTGAAAACTCCGATGCATTCAGCCTATCTCAGCGCGTTATTAGAGACTTATCCCGACGCCGATATTATCCATACCCACCGCGACCCCCTGACCGTTATTGCTTCGGTTACGAGCCTGTGCGCAACCGGCCGACGTGGTTGGTCTGACAGAATTGATGTCGCCGCGCAGGCGGAGGGGGACGCAACTTATATTTCTGAAATCACCCGTCGGGCAGCGCGCTTCCGAATAGATCACCCTCATTTTGATAAGCGCTTTTGTGATATCGCCTTCAAGAACTTCATGGCGGATCCGATGGCCCAAATCGATCGAATCCACGAGTATTTCGGCCGCCCGCTCTTACCGGATCAGCGCGCCATAATGGTCAACTACCTCGCCGCTCGCCCACGAAACAAATATGGCACGCACCGCTATTCGCTTGACCAGTTTGACCTTACCGAAGACAGATTAAAGCCGCTGTTTAAAGACTATCTCTCTCGCTTCGGCGACTTAATCTAGATGGAAAGCCATAACCATGCAGATCGATCCAACCGCCGCCTCCAAATCCGCCACGCCGCTTCTGCTCGACGAAGACTCCGGTGCGCGCGAAGCGTGGAAGAAACTCCTTGCTGCTATGGATGAAGCGACCTCGCGAGTTTACTCCGAAGAGATGGGTCTGAACGAGGTTGACCGCGCAGAAGGCATGCGGGCCCTCGCGCAGACCTTTTCGCTCGCCGCAGAGCTGCACATTGAAAAAGGTAATCCAAGGGAACCAGCGTTCACCAATTGGATGGCATCCCGGCGCAAGGTGCTGGGGGACAATCCGGATGCTCGATACGACTCCGCACCGGTCTCGGCAGACTACGCCTATGAAGTCTATGGAACCCTATCGGGCTGTGCGGCACAAACATTCACGGTTTACGGGCGCGGTGAGCTTGGCTGGAACAACGTCGCTGGTGAATTAATCCCGTCTCAAATGGAGCTCGGGCCAAACGGAGAATTCTCCGTTGTCCTATCGAAGGAACGCCCTGCAGACGCGAAGAATTGGATTGAGTTGAACGACAGCGCTCATATGTTTTTGATGCGACAGTTCTTTAATGATGTTCCGATTGAAAAACGCCCCCGGGATTTTGAGATCCGCCGACTGGATGCACCAAATGCACCTGAGATTTATACCGAGGCGGAGTTTGCGAAGCGCACTGACGCCGCGGCGAAATTTGTCCAAATCGCAGTCAATGCAACCTTTGGGCTTGCGCAAATGCGGTCTGACCCCGCCAATTCGATGGAGCCCCCCAAACAGTTCGACCCGTCTATTGTCGGCATCTACTATCCATCTGTTTACAATATATATTTTGGTGGATGGTTCGACCTTGCCGAGGATGAGGCCCTAATTTTTGAGGGTGAGGATCTGCGTGGCGGCTACGGCATTGTCCATGTGATGAATGGCTGGCTACAATCCATCGAGGGGCCAGGAGGCAATCAGAAATTCAACAAATCAACATTGACCACGCGGGCCGATGGCTCCTGGCAGACAATTGTTGCCCACCGGGACCCTGGTCATCCGAATTGGCTAAACCCCCATGGGCACCAAAAAGGCCATTTCACACTGCGGATTGTCCACCCCGATGGCGACGGCACGAGCCGACCAAACGCCCGCAAGGTAAAATTTGCGGAGTTGGAAAGTATGATTTCTGCCCATGCCTAAACGGGTAGAACTGATTAGGCAAAGTGCGGGCTAACGCAGCATATCGCGTGAAATAATCACACGCATGATCTCATTCGTCCCTTCCAGAATCTGGTGCACGCGCAGGTCCCTCACGATCCGCTCCACGCCATAATCTTTTAAATACCCGTAGCCACCGTGGATTTGGAGGGCATCATTGGCGACCTTGAACCCCGTGTCGGTGACAAAACGCTTGGCCATCGCACACCATCGCGTTGCGTCCGGCGTTTTGCCGTCGAGGCGTGTCGCAGCTTCATAAAGCATCACACGGGCGGCCTGAAGCTCGGTTTCCATATCTGCCAGCTTGAAGCCCGTCGCCTGGAAATCAGCAATCGCTTTGCCAAACTGCTTGCGTTCCTGGGCATAGATCAAGGCCCGGTCGAGGGCGTCTTGAGCCCCCCCGAGGGAGCAGGCCGCTATGTTGAGGCGCCCGCCATCGAGCCCAGCCATGGCAAAGCGGAAGCCATGGCCCTCCTCGCCGATACGCTGGCGCGCCGGCACCCGGACCTCGTCGAAAATAACCTGGCGTGTGGGCTGTGAATTCCAGCCCATCTTGCGCTCATTCGCGCCGAAGGAGAGACCCGGAGTGTCTTTCTCGACAATAAAGGTTGAGACACCCCGCGCCCCATCATTGGAGGTGCGTGCCATGACCACATAGACGTCTGACACGCCGGCACCGGAGATAAACTGCTTGCTGCCAGTCAAAACATAGTCGTCGCCATCTCGAATGGCTTTCGTCTTCATAGATGCCGCATCCGAGCCGGAGCCGGGTTCGGTTAGGCAATAACTGGCGATCAATTCCATGCTGGTGAGCTTCGGCAGCCAATACTGGCGCTGATCTTCGTTGCCAAAACGGTCAATCATCCAGCAGGCCATATTGTGAATCGAAATAAAAGCAGCCGTGGAGACGTCACCCCGCGAGAGCTGTTCAAAAATCAAAACCGCATCCAGGCGTGACAAGGCCGAGCCGCCCACATCATCACGGACATATATGCCAGCAAACCCCAGCTCCGCCGCGGCTTTGATAACATCCACGGGAAAGTGCTTGTCCTCATCCCACGCTTCGGAATGGGGTGCGAGCCGATCTTGCGAGAATTTCAGCGCCATGTCCTGAATCATGACCTGTTCGTCGGTGAACGGTGCACTCATTGGAAATGCCTCCATAATTCGCTATGCGTTACGCCTATCGCATGCCACAGGGGGATATAAGGTCAATGGGGCGGATGCCGGAAGGCTATTCCATTCGATTTGCAAATCAGCTCGATATCCCGGCGTTGATCGCGGCGGACCGGGCGGCGTCCGAGCTGTTTCGCCCCACGGGCCTCATACCGGATATGGCGACGATCCCGGAAAGTGTGCCCGCCGAGGTTCTTTCCGCAGCCATTGAAATGGGCATGGTCCTAGTGGCCGAGGACGAACATGGACCCATCGGCTTTGTGCTGTGCCAGCCGCGCGGGAGCGTGCTCTATCTCGACCAGATATCCGTTGATCCCGCCCATGGGCGAAAGGGCCTTGGTCGTATTCTGATGGCCCATGTCTACATGCTGGCTGAAGAGCACAAACTGTCTGCGGTTGTCTTGTCGACCTTTCGCGACCTTCCCTGGAATGGCCCTTTCTACCGCCGCCTTGGGTTTCGCGAGATCGCCCGCAACAAGATGGAAGACTGGATGATCGAAATCGAGACGGTGCAGGCCGAAACCTTAGATGTGGAGCAACGCTGTTTCATGCGACGCCCTGTGCGCCGCTTTTCCTTACGCCGCGCCGGATAATTTTACACAACAAGACACGGAAACCCGCCATGACGACACCCCATATTGCCCAAGCCTTTCCGGCCACGCGCCTGCGTCGCCTGCGCCAGGCTGCCTGGGTTCGAAGTCTGGTTGCCGAAAACAAACTCACACCACAGGATCTGGTTTGGAGTGTGATTGGCCATGACGGCACCACACCGCGCATACCCGTGAGTTCTATGCCAGGTGTCGACCGGTTAAATGTTGATGAGCTTGCAAAAACCGCTGAACGCGCACGCGATCTTGGCATTCCAGCGATCGCTCTCTTTCCCCACATCAATCCCGACAAAAAAGATGCCGAAGGCACCGAAAGCCTTGATCCGGACGGATTGGTACCGAGCGCCATACGCGCAATGAAAGCGGCTGCGCCAGAAGTTGGCATTATCTGCGATGTCGCCCTCGATCCGTTCACCACCCATGGCCATGACGGGCTTATCGATGAACATGGCTACGTGCTGAATGACGAGACAACCGATGTGCTTGTTCGCCAGGCCATTGTCCAAGCAGAAGCCGGTGCCGATGTCGTCGCGCCATCGGACATGATGGATGGCCGCATTGGGGCGATCCGCAAGGCGCTGGAAGACGCCGGCCATACAAATACGATGATCCTGTCCTATGCGGCAAAGTATGCAAGCGGCTTTTATGGTCCCTATCGAGACGCAATCGGCTCAGCGACCGCATTGATCGGGGACAAGAAAACTTACCAGCAAAACCCGGCAAATACGGACGAAGCCCTTCGGGAGGTGGCGCTCGACATCGATGAAGGGGCGGATATGGTCATGGTGAAACCAGGCCTGCCATATCTCGACATCGTCCGCCGCGTCAGCGAGACCTTTTCCGTGCCAACCTTCGTCTTCCAAGTCTCCGGCGAGTATGCGCAGATCATGGCAGCCAGCCAAAATGGATGGATCGATGGCGACCGGGTCATGTTGGAAACACTCCTGTCCTTCAAACGCGCAGGGGCATCCGGCATTATCACTTATTTTGCCGAGAGGGCCGCAGAAGCGCTGGCGGACTGACCTCAAAAGACGCAGGGCAAGGCTACGGTTCAATTGATCGAGAGGCGACAAATTGATCGGGCCGCGGCCTAGCCAATGCGGACATCGGCTCCTAGAACGTTGGATAGGAAACACCGACACTCCGATGTGGCATTAGGAGACCTTTACCCATGCGCAAATACCTTCTCGTTTCTGCAGCCCTCAGCCTTGCCTTAAGCGCTTGCGATACCTTCCCGGATATAAACAGCGCACCGACCACTCCGGTTGTGGCGACTGAGACACCGGAACCTGAAGCGACCGTATATCCCGGTGGCATGGAGCTCGTTGAAAGCGTTACCCGTAGCGGCGACGAAATCATAATTCCCTATAAGAAATTTCGGATGCCAAACGGGCTGACGGTGATCCTCCATGAAGACAACTCCGACCCGCTGGTACATGTAGACGTGACCTACCATGTCGGCTCAGGGCGTGAGGAGGTCGGAAAATCCGGCTTTGCGCATTTCTTTGAGCACATGATGTTCCAAGGCTCCGAAAATGTTGCCGACGAAGAACACTTCAAAATTATTTCGGAATCCGGCGGCACGCTGAACGGAACCACAAATTCAGATCGCACCAATTATTTCGAAACCGCTCCGGCTAACCAGCTTGAAAAAATGCTTTGGCTTGAGGCGGACAGGATGGGTTTTCTGCTGCCAGCCGTCACCCAGGAAAAATTCGAAGTGCAACGGGAAACGGTCAAAAATGAACGCGGACAACGGGTAGACAATGCGCCTTATGGCCTCCTCAGTGAACGCGTCGGCGAAGCCATGTACCCGGAAGGTCACCCCTATTCCTGGAGCACAATCGGTTATATCGAGGATCTGAACCGGGCTAACCTCGATGATCTAAAACGGTTTTTCCTGCGCTGGTATGGCCCGAACAATGCGGTATTGACTGTTGGGGGGCGTATCGATGAAGCCGACACCCTCGACATGATCGACAAATATTTCGGTCCGATTCCTGAAGGGCCAGCAGTTGCCGACCCGGTTCCAACCCAGGTCACCCTGGACACCGATCGCTACATTTCCCTGGAGGACAATGTGGCCCTGCCCCTCATTTATATGGCTTGGCCAACGGTCCATGCCCGCCATCCAGACGAGGCCCCTCTTGATGTCCTGAACTCGATCCTCGGCGAGGGACGCACGTCGCTGATGTACAAGAACCTCGTCCGCGACGGGAAAGTCGTGCAAGCTCAGGCAACCCATTTCTGCGCGGAACTTTCATGTCAATTCGCCCTGCTCGCCCTGCCAAATCCTGCAAGCGGAACCACGCTGACGGAAACCGAGGAGATCATCCGTGCGTCATTGGAGGAATTCGAAACCCGCGGCGTAGAAGCAGATGATCTGGAACGGGTCAAAGCCGGTATTGTCTCCGGTATGGTTTTCGGCCTTGAAAGCGTATCCGGCAAAGTCAGCCAACTCGCCTTCTATGAAACATTTGCCAATAACCCGAATTATATCCAGGCCGATCTCGACCGATATGAAGCGGTGACAGCGGAGGACGTTCAGCGGGTTTACGAGACCTACATCAAGGGCAAATCCGCCGTCGTCATGTCGATTGTTCCAAAGGGGCAGATTGACGGTGTTGCGGGACCGGACACCTGGGACCGCTATGAGCGCACCATTCCAGAAGATGCAGCAGATGCTGGCCTCGCGCTCCGCGAAGCTGTGGACACATTTGACCGCTCGGCCCAGCCGCCAGCCTCCGACGAGGACCTAACCATCGCTCTGCCGGAACTCTACCGTGCAAAGCTCGCCAATGGCATAGATGTGCTTGGGGCATTGAATACCGAAACTCCGACGACGGCCCTGCAAATCCGGATTGCTGCGGGGCAACGCTATGAGCCCTTGGACAAGCTTGGTCTCGCTTCGCTCACCGCACAAATGCTGAATGAGGCAACGCAAACGTCTTCAAATGAGGATCTGGCCAACAGGCTTGCAAAGCTTGGCTCCGAAATCGGTGTTTCATCGGATGATGAATTTACGGAGATCACGGTTCGCTCGCTGACGGAAAACCTCGATGAGACCCTCGAAATTGTTCGTGAGCGTCTGTTCGAACCTGGATTCAAGCAAGAAGACTTTGACCGCCTACAGGGCCAGGTGCTCCAGGGCATTGAGTTCTCAAAGACACAGCCTGCTGTCACAGCTACGGCCGTGTTCAATCAGCTGCTCTATGGCCGCGATAATGCGCTCGCCTATCAAAGCCAAGGCACCAGCGGAACGGTCGCGGCAATCACGCTTGATGATGTCAAAGCCTTCTATCGTGCAAACTACTCAGCCAGCATTGCCTCAATCGTTGCGGTTAGTGACTTATCCGAAAGTGAAATGCTACCAAAACTCACCATGCTGGAAGCATGGGAAGTTACGCCCGTGGAGGCAAATGCGCTTAATCCGTTTCCGGATCTAGAGGCCGGAACGCTTTATCTGATCGACAAAGCAGATGCCGCCCAATCGGAAATCCGGATCGGCAAGCGCGCCCTGCCCTATGATGCGACAGGGGCCTATTATAAGGCTGGCATCATGAACTTCGTTCTCGGAGGGGCTTTCAACAGTCGGATCAATCTCAATCTGCGCGAAGATAAGGGCTACAGCTATGGCGCGTTTTCCTTCTTCAATGGCCAGGCCGATTATGGCTTCTTCAGAGCTCAAGCCGGCGTGCGTTCCGATACGACAGCAGACTCGATCGTTCAGTTCATGAACGAAATTGGTGGCTATTATGAAAACGGTATCACGGACGAAGAACTTGCGTTCACCAAGAGCGCAATTGGCCAGCGGGACGCGCGGGAGTATGAGACACCGCGGCAAAAACTGAACTTCATATCGGATATTCTGACCTATGACCTGCCGGACGGTTTTGTGGAAGAGCAAAAGTCTATTCTTGCGGGCATTACGGCGGATGAGGTCAACACGCTGGCGACCTCATTCCTCAATCAAGAGGATATGATCATCGTCGTGGTTGGCGACAAGGAACAGATCCTGCCCTCGCTGGAGCCGCTCGGTTACCCAATCGTCGAGCTTGATACAGACGGTAATCTCGTCGAATAGGCGATCCACTCAGATTTTAATCCCTGTGCGGTAGAGTTGCGATTTATGGTATGGTCTCATCTTGGGACCTCAGCAAAAATGGAAGAAGCGGTTTCCAAATGGAAACCGCTCCCCTCACTCGACGCCTCGGTTCAGGCAGGACGTTTAATCGTCCATACCATCCGCGAACAGGTCACCCATCAGAGCAGTGTGGCTAACCCGCCAAGCTTCAATCAGAAACACAATCCCTACGCCGGCCAAAACAACCCATGGCGTTATGGGGTTTTGCGCGGTCTCAATCATCATCTGTAGCATGTCGGATCACCCTTGGTCGGTTATATTTTCGTTGACCTTAGTGTCGCCGAAGGGTCTTAACGGGATCTGACTCATTTGAGGTATCAAAGGGGCCAAAGGGTAACTGAATTGCCCTGATTTCTTTACCTGTGATACCAAATCCTTAAAGACGGGACATATGGCAACGCGATCGTCCTTAAAAAGTCCTCCACGCGTCTGGCAACGTATGTTGTCGGGGCGACGGCTTGACCTGCTCGATCCCTCACCGATGGATATCGAAATTGAGGATATCGCCCACGGCCTCGCTCGGGTGGCAAGGTGGAATGGACAAACCTCCGGGACGCATGCATTTTCCGTCGCACAGCATTCGGTGATTGTGGAAACAATCTGCGGACATCTATCGCCCAAACTCACGGCCGCCCATCGGCTATGCGCGCTGCTGCACGACGCGCCCGAATATGTTATCGGAGATATGATCTCGCCATTTAAAGCCATCCTCGGGAATGGCTACAAAGGCATTGAGCAAAGGCTGGAGGAAGCGATCCACCTACGCTTCGGTCTTCCGGCAAGAACACCGGTCTCTCTAAAGAAGACAATCAAACAGGCCGATCGCTTCTGCGCCTGGTTTGAAGCTGTAGACTTGGCGGGCTTTACTAAAACAGAAGCCGATAAGCTGTTTGGGTCACCACCGGAGAACGTCTCCATTGACGTTTCGCCATTGCCACCGGAAGCTGCCCAGGAGCTGTTCATGGAGCGCCACACCCAATTGCTGGCCGCCATGTCTGGGGGGAAAAGCTAATGGGTGTAGAGCTCCATATCGGCCTTTCGGCGGTTATTGTCGCAGCAGACCAGGGAAGCCCGCATTGCCTGGAAACCCGCAGGGATGGCGCATTGGCTGCCCTTCCCTTCGGCATGTTCGACCCGGTCCACGATCGAACATTTGAATTGGCTCTCAGAGGTTGGGTCCAACAGCAAACCGGGTTCTCTATCGGTTATGTCGAACAGCTATACACCTTCGGTGACAGGGGGCGCGAAACACCAGAGGCGGTTGCGCCAAATGCAACCGATGACGCACGTATGGTGTCCGTCGGCTATCTTGCCCTGACATCGCAGCCTGCCGCCGTCGAAGCTGGTTTCGAAGCAGAATGGCGTAGCTGGTATGCCCACTTTCCGTGGGAGGACCACCGCGGCGGCCGGCCCCGGATCATCAATGAGGTTATCGCCCCCCAACTTCACACCTGGGCGGCCGGGAATGATCAGCGTCTTGACCGCGCCCGCCTCGCCTTCGCGCTCGATGACCAAGCCTGGATCGAAGAACGGGCCCTAGAGCGCTATGAACTTCTTTACGAAGCTGGTCTTGTCACAGAAGCACCAAGGGATGCAGGGCTTCCAGCAGACGCAACAAGTCTCGGCGAACCCATGGCATCAGACCATCGGCGTATTCTGGCGACGGCTATTGCGCGGCTACGTGGAAAACTGAAATACCGCCCCGTTCTTTTCGAAATGGTCGGCGACCGATTTACCTTGTCGGCGCTTCAAACCACGGCGGAGGGCATCCTCGGCATGACCCTGCACAAACAGAACTTCCGGCGCGCCCTTGATCGCAGCGGCCTCGTTGAGGGCACCGGCGATATGGAAACCGGCACCGGAGGCCGTCCAGCCGAATATTTCAGGTTCCGACGTGAATTGCGCAGACGGCGCGTTCTAAAAGGCGTTGCGATGCCAGGGACACGGCGCGACTAAGACTAGGCGACCGCGGAAGTGCCTTGGGTATCTGCGCGGGGTCTGCAATAGCCTCCGCGTGCCTCGTAGGACGGCTCCAGTCCATTGGTTTTCGCCGGAAGAGTTTCCCGATTGGACAGGTAAAGCAGCCCTGATGAGGTCAACAGTTTTCCAAGCCGCTCAACGGTTTCGCGTGCAATCGGTTCGGCCATGCCTGGCAATGTGCTTCGGCAAAGGATCACATCGAAGTGCCCCAGGCCGGAAAGATCTTCCCGCAAATTGGCGACCTGAAAGGAAACACGGTTCCGCATCGTTTCCGAAATCTGCCAACGGCCATCGATGCCGGTGAAGTGCTCAAGCATACGGTGGACAGACAGCCCGGTTTGAACCTCGAAGTGCCCATATATACCGGCCTCTGCCCGGGCAGTGCTCGCTTTGCATATGTCTATAGATACAATCTCAACATCTCGGCCTGACAAATATTCGGGGCCGGCCTCGTGGAGTAGAATGGCTAATGAGTACGCTTCCTGGCCGGTTCCACCGCCGGCGCAGAGCACGCGCAGCGGATCAGTCGTTTTTACGCTCTGCGACAAACGCGGCAGGACGTCGCCAACAATGCGTTTCAGAGTGTCACGATCGCTGAAGAAACCCGTCGTTTTCCCCGTTAGGGCCGAGGTAACCTCGTCGGCAAGAACCGGGTTTGGACGCGCTTGCATACAGGCCGCTAACTCACCGATATCCGAGAAATTTTCGCGCCTTAGGATATGCGATAGGCGGGCCTCCATAAGATATTGCTTCTCAGGATGCCAGGCTTGACCGGACGTACGGAGCGCGAGATCTGCAATCTCATTAAAGCTCTGTTGGTCCATGGGTGGTCTCCAAAAGGCGAAATACCAAGTTTAGCGCCTAAATTGGACCATCAAGCGTTAACACATTCTTCAAATTGATCGGTTGGCCCGGAAAAACAGCTTCTAAAGCAGTCCGGCTTCGACGAACTTGCTTTCGATGACCTTGGCATCGAAGGGCTTCATAATCACTTCGTCTGCGCCCGTGCGCACCGCTTCGCTTATATGATCTGCGTCATTCTCCGTCGAACAGAAAACAACCACGGGACGGGTGCCCCCGGACTCGCGTCGAAGAGCACGCAGAAAATCAAGGCCGTTCATGACCGGCATATTCCAATCAAGCAGTACAGCATCCGGCATCTGTTCGCGGCATTGGTTCAAGGCCTCGGCTCCGTAGGCCTCTTCCGGAGCCAAGACTTGTCTTGCAGAGAGGAGTTGAAGCACCACGCATCCTGTTGCATCGCCGACATTTACGAGGCGATCGAAGGCTGGCGTATCCGGTCATTCGAGTCTCTGAATGCTGTCCAGACGCCGCGTAGCAG
>JBCBAO010000023.1:0-15320 GCA_038532405.1 Pseudomonadota bacterium
CACTGCAGCCCGGGCAATGCCATAGGCAACGGCGGTAATTTCAATCTTCTCCACGTCCAGCGCCCGCCCGGCCAGCAACTCCCATCCCCGGTTCCACATCTCCGCCCCACCGACAATGGAGCTGCTCGGCACACGGGCTCCATCAAAGTGGACATCCATACTCGCCGTATAGCGCAAATTGGAATGCTGGATCGGGGTCATGGAAATGCCGGGCGCGTCGGTCGGGATGAGCAAGAAAGACAGATTTTTATACCGCGCCTCAACTGGCCCTGATCGTACCAGGCAATAAATATAGTCCGACCAGTCTGCCCCTGTGCACCAGCGCTTTGAGCCGGTGACCACGATATCGTCCCCATCGCGCTCTGCGCGGGTTTCGACACTTGGCAGATCACCGCCAACATTCGGTTCTGACAAGCCATAGCAGAGAAGCATCTCGCCCCGGGCGATCTTTGGCAGCATGTCTGCCTTCTGATCGGCGGACCCATTTTCGGCGATGTTCATACCGCCATAGAAGGCCGCATGGATGTAGGGCCCGGCAAGGGAGGTCCCGAACTGGCAAAGCTCGTCGATCACAGCGGCGGCGGCCACGATGTCTTGGCCGGCCCCGCCATATTCCTCAGGGATGGTGAGCCCAATCACGCCAAGCTCAGCGAGGGCCTTAAAGTCAGCGCGGTCCCACGCATGGTCCCGGTCGAGCTGAATGCGTTTGTCCAAGGGCAACCGATCCGCAGCGAAACGAGAGACCTGGCGGCGCAGCTCTGTGATGTGGCCCGGTTCAGGCGCGAAGGAAGTATTCATCATAGCCGCCAGCCTAGGATTAAATCGGCCAGGCAGACAAGCTTATAGTCTGTGGTTAGGTTTCCAGAGCGAAAACCTGTAGCTATCTCGTAAGCGCGAGCAACACGACTGTTTATCTACGAGCCGAACGTAGATCTCCGCATAAAGTCATCAATGTTCTTACGAGTTTGGTCGCGATTGTCAGCCCATTGGGATCGTCTGGCGCAGACACGCTTTTTACTAAGACGCGATCCTGTAACAGTCTGTCGCTTACAAATGATTGGGTCGTCTTCGCTTTCGGCAGCTAAGAGCACCTCTGCATCACCCTCGACCTGGTCTTGGTCTACAACTGCGTTTGCTGTTGTTTCCAACTCTTCAGTACCGCTCTGCGTGGTGCATGAAGATAAGCCAACGGAAGCGGCGGCTAAAAAGAACCCGACAATTGCAATTTTCATAATTCCCAAACCCCTTTCTCGATTAAAGAGGGTAGTTGCGATGGCCCTGGATGTCAAAGTCAAACTAAGATCGTGATAATGCAACCGGAGCGGTGCCAAATATCAAGTCACAAGCTAGGGAAAACCTGCACAGTGTAAGGCTGAACTTTCCATGTCAAAGCAAGTTTTTTGCACGGCTATTGGCCTCAACCGCCAGGATTTAGAACTCCAAAAGTCGATCTACGAAGTATATCGTCTACGTTCTTTTGAGCAATCTCGCGGTTATTTTCCCACTCCGATTCGCG
The DNA here is from genome assembly GCA_038532405.1 of Pseudomonadota bacterium. GTDB lineage: Bacteria > Pseudomonadota > Alphaproteobacteria > Caulobacterales > Hyphomonadaceae > CALLCD01. Next base: position 1,517 of record JBCBAO010000023.1, read on the forward strand.
GGCGCAGACACGTTGCTTCTGCAAGCGCGACCCGGAGACAGCCATTCTACGGCAAACCATTGGATCGTCTTCACCTACCGCAGCGACGGTAACGGTCACATCGTCATCGGTGCTGTCGAGCACAGCATTCGCCGTCTCAAGCTCCAATTTTTCGCTCGCCGAATAGGTCGAACAGGCCGACAATCCAAGCGCAGCAATGGCGGCTCCAAGTCCTACGATAATTGTTTTCATACCCTTCTCCTCTCCTCAGATCTGAGATGGTAGGCGAGACAGGACTGGGTGTCAAAATCAAACTCGGGTGTGCCCCCTGACTTCAAAAAAAGACCGGATCAGCAAAAAACGGCCATCGTGATCTTAAATTTGGTCTCAGCGAGAGTGCATGTAAAAAGCCCCAATGCGGAAAACCAATCATCGCATTCCACAGACTTATCTACCGGGCATCCGCGCCGTAGAACTGAACTCGAACCATACTTTTTCAAAGCACAGTCATGACGAATTCGGTATCGGTCTCATTCATCAGGGCGGTCATCGTTCGGCAAGTGGCCATGGCGTTGTTGAAGCCGTCTGTGGTGACATCATAACTGTCAGCCCAGGCGAGATTCACGATGGTGCACCGCTTGGCGACAGGCCACGGCGCTGGACCATGCTCTATTTCGAGCTGGAATGCGTCGGCTCAAACATTCTCGATGAAGAGCTGGGTCCGGTAAACACGCTTGAGTTCGCCAAACCGGTTGTGTCTTCCAAACACATCGCCAGGCGCTTCACTCATTTCTATAGGCTTGCAACCCAAGAAACTCGGCTCGAAGACGAACTGGAAGCTGAAGAGACGCTCATTGGCCTCCTGATGTCACTCTTAAGAACCACGCCCCAGGCAAGAATGGATGAAAACAAGGGCACTCTGCGAGCGATTGAGCTGCTGCAGGATAACCCATCCGCATCGATCACACTTGCCGATCTCGCTGAGGTTTCAGGCATGAGCCGTTACCAGACCATTCGCGCGGTCACCCGCCAAACAGGGTTCACGCCGTTCGCCTATCTGCGTCAGCAGCGATTAGATCGGGCGCGGCGGCTCGTCATGGATGGTACGCCAATTTCCGAAGCCGCCTTGCTCGCTGGTTTTTCGGACCAGAGTCATCTGACACGAGCGTTCAAGTCCGCATATGGCATAACACCTGGCGCGCTGCGGGCAGCAACACTTTAAGCGCCGCAATTCCATTCAAGACCTGGCTCGTACGAACAGGCAAAATTCCGCTCGAACAAACATGAGGGGAACGAAATATGCCTGGATATGTCCATGGCTATGATGGCGCTGCTAATGACAGACTCAACGATCAAGCCAAGGCATTGTCAGATCGTATCCATGGCGACGTGCGTTTTGGTGAGGACGAGCTCGTTCTGGAAGTTGGGTGCGGCGTCGGCAGCCAAACCGCCATGCTGGCGGCAAACAATCCGAAAACACGCTTCGTGGCTTCCGACATTTCCGAAGCGTCCCTTGAAACTGCGCAAACGCGACTGGCGGCGAGCTCGGATCGCGTGCGGTTCCAACGTGCAGACATCAATGCACTGCCATTCAAAGACAACATGTTCGACCATGCTTTTATCTGCTTCGTGCTTGAGCATTTGCCCGATCCCAGCGCTGCCTTGCAGGAAGTTGCACGGGTCACGCGACCTGGGGGCACACTTACTGTTATTGAAGGCGATCACGGCTCGGTGCTCATCTATCCGGAAAGCGAGGACGCCCGCGCAGCGATTGCTTGCCAGGTTGCCCTTCAAGCCAAGAGCGGGGGTAATGCGATGATCGGCAGATCTCTGTATCCGCTTATGGTCAATAGCGGGTTGATCGATGTGAGTGTCGCGCCGCGTCTGATTTATGCCGATGGCGGCCATCCGACGTTGGCTGAGGATTTCACATGTCGAACATTCACGGAGATGATTGCTGGGGTTCGTCAGGACGCCTTGAACGCAAACATGATCGACGACAAACAATTCGACCGAGGCATTGCCGCCCTTCGGAAGGCCGCGGGACCCAAAGGGACATTTTCCTACACCTTCTTCAGAGGCTTTGGAGCCGTGCCCAAGCCCCAGTTCGACAAATGAAAGAGAGCTGAAAACGCAACTTTAATTCGGCGCAACACTGTCCGTGACAGTCTCAATTGGGAGTATGGCGTCAAGCCTCTAGCCAACGGAATTTTCAGGATGAATGGCCAATCTTGGTTATATCAAACGGCACGGTCTGGTAGATCTGGTTGACCCAGTTTCCGAACAAGAGATGGGCATTCGCGCGCCAGCGGTTAAGCGGGGCGGCACTGATATTATCATCCGGATAATATCCATGGGGTGGGCGGATGGGTTTGCCCTCGGCGCGGTCGCGGTCAAACTCTTCTTTCAGGGAATGGGAATCGTATTCGATATGGTTGAACATATAAAGGCTGCGCGCGCCGGGTTCGGACACAAGGCATGGCCCGGTAAAATCACTATCGACCAGGAGCTTTAGCGCCGACCGTTCGGCTATGTCCCCTCGCCGAACCTCTGTATGGCGGGAAACCGGGATCTGGAAATCGTCGGAAAAGCCTGTCAGATAGGGCGAGGCTGGATCCAGATTGCTGTGGCGAAATACGCCGAAAGCCTTCTCACCAAGGGTGTGTTTCGGCAACTTATGGAAGTGCCATGCGGCAGCCATAGCCCCCCAACAAATAAACATATTTGCGTGGACATTCGTCCGGGTCCAGTCGAAAATTTGCGCAAGCTCTGGCCAGTAAGTCACCTCCTCGAATGGGAGCAGTTCAATGGGTGCACCCGTTACGATGAAGCCATCAAAGGTCTGATGCTTCACCTCATCCCATGTGCGATAATAGGAGATGAGATGATCCGCAGACGTGTTTTTCGCCTCATGGGATCCGATCCGAATGAGCGTTAATTCGATTTGCAAGGGGCTTGCACCGAGCAAGCGGGCCAATTGTGTCTCTGTGCGGACTTTGTTTGGCATCAGGTTCAGCAAGCCAATTCTCAAAGGCCGGATATCCTGGCGCGCCGCATCCGCTTCGGCCATAACGGACACACCCTCGCGCACAAGCACGGCGCGGGCCGGAAGGGTATCAGGAATTTTGATCGGCATCGTCACCGCTCCATTACTCAATCGTCGCTGGGAAAGAGGGCGGAGCAGAAGCGAAACACACTTCGCTCATCGCGCGGCCTTTTAGCGACTTGTTTAACGTGGCTGCAAGCCGACCGGCCAAATCACCACGGTTGGGGATTTAGCGTGCAATCGAGATCTGGTCAATTTCAGGCGTCACAGAACCAGGATCATACCCGCACCGAAACGGGCATTGGGGCGGACCGTAAATCCAAATGACCTATAAAAGTCTTCCCGCCCCTTCGATGCCATCAAGCAAACACTCGCTCCAGGCGCAGCAGCCGCTTTAATTTTAGACAAAAGATGTTCCATCAGCCGGCGACCGAGCCCCCTGCCCCGGTGCGGCGGCCGGACAATCAAATCCTGCACATAAAAATAGAGCACGCCATCGCCGATCACGCGGCCAAATCCGATCAGCCGCCCATCTTCATAGAGGCAAGCACTGAACACTCCGGCAGCGAGTGAGGCTTCAGCAACCTCGATGTCGATTTTGCCCCACCCCTCGGCCGCACGCATGGCTATAAACTCCGAAACGGGGGGTGCGGTAGAGACAAGCTTCATTCGCCCGTCAGGTCCGGCGCGCGTTTCTCTTTGAATGCGGCGACCGCTTCCTTGCGATCTTCCAGCGTATTCGACAAGCTTTCCCAGCCAAGGCTTGCATCCATGATCTGAGCAGCAAGCGCCCGTAAGGGAATATTGGCAACCGTCTTGGTCCAGCGGACCGCCCAGCGCGGATTGGCTTGCAGCTTCGACACAAGTTCGCCCACCTTCGCATCGAGTTCGGCAGCTGGCACCGCATAATTGATCAGTCCAAGGTCCTTGGCTTCGGCGGCGGTCAGCAGATCACCCGTCATGAGCAGCTCTTTCGCCTTGGCATAGCCGATCAGCTGCGGCCAGATCAGTGCCCCGCCATCGCCCGCGACCAGGCCGACTTTGACGTGGGGGTCGCCAATCTTAACCGCCTCGTCGGCCACAATAATATCGCAGAGCAAAGCAATGGTCGCCCCGAGCCCGGCGGCCGCACCATTCAAACGGCAAATAATCGGTTTTTCCATTTCGAGGAGCGAGAGAACGATACGCTTCGCCTCCCAGGCAATGTCGCGGAAACTTGCCGGGTTCGAAATCTGCTCGTCGAACCACGCCATGTCACCGCCCGCACAAAAGGCCCGCCCCTTCGCCGAAAGGATAATAATGTCCGATCCGGTATCGCGTTGCAGGTCGGTGAAGACCTTTGCAAGTTCATCATGCATGGCCGCATCGACACCGTTCACGGGGTGATCGCTATCGATAAAAGCCGTCAGTACGCGCCCCTCCCGCGCAAAGCTGAAGCGGGAATAGGTCTGGGCCTCGATATCAAACGCTTCTGTCATGGCTCTTCTCCCACCTTCACAACGCGGCGCCCAAAATTGTCGCCCCGGAACAGGCCGCAAAATGCCTCCGGTGCCCTGTCCAATCCCTCGAACCGTTCTTCTTGAACTTTCAGCTCTCCCCGCCCGATCATCTCGGCCATCGTTTCAAGGGCACCCGGAAAATCGCGAATATCATCGAATACGACCAAACCCTGCATATTTATGCGATGGGTAATGAAGGGTGACGTGTTGCGAATGCCGTGGCGCGCTTCAGGCTCCAAGCTGTAGTCTGCGACCTGGCCGGAAACGACAATGCGCCCGCCCATACGCATCTTCGGCAACACGCGGTCGATCATCTGGTTTCCGACATTGTCGAATAGGAGATCAATGCCTTTCGGGAACTGTTCGGCAATTGCCGCGTCGAGATCCTCCACCGACTTATAATTGATCGCGGCATCGAAGCCGGCCTCCTCGACCAGCCAGGCGCATTTGTGGTCGGCACCGGCAATACCGATCACCTGGCCGGCTCCCCAGACCTTTGCAAGTTGGCCGGCGGTCGCCCCAACGGGCCCTGCAGCACTCGTCACAAGGACCCGGTCGCCCTCCTTGAAACGGCCGACGCGTTTTAACCCGAACCATGCCGTCAGACCTGGAACAGACAACACACCCAACCAATAGGAAAGCGGCAAAGGGTTTTCAGGGATGGGCCCTAAAAACCCCTTCCCATTTTGCAGCGAATGGGTCGCCCAACCGCCCGCACACATGAGCCGCGTTCCCACGGGCCAATCTGGATGTTCTGAAGCTTCAACCACACCCACATTGAAACTGCCCATGGTCTCGCCGAGCGGCAGCGCGCCGGTATAGCTGTCCTGGCCGGACAAACGGGACCGGCTGCCCGGATCCACACTTGCCCAAATATGGCGCACCAGAAACTGCCCGTCGCGCGGGGTCGGCGTTTCGGCCTCTTCCAGGGCGAAATCCTCCGGCACAGGAAGGCCATCGCAATAGCGTTTCAGAACAATGCGTTTCATCCCACCCCATCCTTTTTTACCTGATTTGTTAAACCAGATTGAAACAGCAAGCCGTCCGTGTCACGCCATGACTTTGCGGCAGCCTAGGAGCGTCGACCATGGCAAAAGACGTTTTGTTTTTGCTTCCCCCGGGATTCGCAGACAATGGCCGGCGTGAGTTTTGTCCGGAATGCGCCGAAACCTGGGGCCTTCTCGGCTACTTTCCTGCGATCAAAGATGCCCTCGATATTTGCCATGTCGATGTCACCCAACCGCGGGCACCGATCGCCGCCCTCCTTGGCGACGGAGACTTCAATGCCCCGACCCTGGTGCTCGCCGAGGGCACCGATATGCCGGCGGGTATTTCCTTTAAAACCACAAACGGACGCAAATATATCGACAGTATTCGCGGCATCGCTGCTCTTTTTGCAGCGCGCTACGGCACGCCCGCTCGGCGGGGAAGCTGAAGATGGCGACTTGACCGACCCGCCGCCGGACCCGAAACTCTTTTATGAATGTTCGGAAAGGGAACACAGCGTGCGTAGAGTCTTAAGCCTTTTTGTTCTCGCGGCTGGGGCGACCATGCCAAGCCATGCCCAATCGAACGCCATGGATGTCTGTCAAACGACCCGTGACTGCGATGCCGCTGCGCTCGACCTGATCCGGCAATCGCGCCGTGTGATGCAAACGGAACGCTACCGCGATGCGGCCCAATTGCTCTATCCAATTCTCCTCTCGGACAATCTGACAATTCCGGAAAGTGCCAAGACTCGCGCGGCCGATGCCTTCAGCGATTTGCTTGGGGCCGCCGAACTTTATCCCCAGGCCGCTATGCAAGCCGGTCGCAGCAACCGGGCAACCGGGGCTCCATCAAGTACGACACTCCTCAAAGAGGCCCGCTTCCTGCGCCTGTCTGGAAAAAACGATCAAGCGGGCCCTGCCTATTTGCGGGCAGAGGCCCTCGCTGTAGCCGCAGCAAACCTTGCAACCATAGACGCGCTGATCGCGGAATATTCCGAGGCAGGGCAAACTACACGCGCTGAAAATCTAAGCGCCCGTCGACAGGAGATCGCCGTGCGCTTCGACGATACCTGCGGCCGGGTCAGCTGCCGAAGCGGCGGCATCATCGATGCTAGCCTCATCAGTCAGGATGCGGCCGATTATCCCCGCGAAGCCATTCGTAATGAATTGACTGGCAGTTGTACCGTCAGCCTCAATGTCAGTGAAACGGGGACGGCAACGGATGTGAAGGCCGAGTGCACCGACCCCGTCTTTATCGAGAGCGCCGAAGCCGCCGGACGATCCGCCCGCTTTACCCCGCGATTCGAAAACGGAACCCCCGCCCCCCGCTACAACATTATCATCCCACTTGAATTCTCAGTCCGCTAGGCCCGCTGCAAGATCAATTGTAATCACGTGCAGTTCTTGATCCGCACGGAAAGCCTTGATCTTCCCAACGGCACCTTGGCATGACTGTTTGACAGAATACTGCGAGGACCACCCCATGACCAAACCCATCCGCACCCGGATCACCGATATGCTTGGGATCGAGAAGCCCATCATCCAGGCCGCCATGGGCTGGATCGCGCGGGCCCCTCTTTCCTCGGCTTTTTCCAATGCCGGCGGCATGGGCATCATCGAGACCTCCTCCGGCGAACTGGACGTTATCCGGGGGGAGATCGTCAAAATGAAAACCCTGACCGACAAACCCTTCGGCGTAAATGTCGCCCAGGCCTTTGTCCGCGATCCGGATATTGTCTCCTTCATCATCGATAATGGGATTAAGTTCGTCACGACCTCAGCTGGGGACCCGATGAAATATACCGGCATGCTGAAAGAGGCAGGTCTCACCGTGTTCCATGTCGTGCCCTCATTGAAAGGGGCGCTGCGGGCGATCGAGGCAGGTGTAGACGGCTTGATTGTAGAGGGCGGTGAAGGCGGCGGGTTCAAAAACCCTGAGGATGTTGCCAGCATGGTTTTGATCCCCCTCGTCTGCGAGGCGGTGGATGTGCCAGTGGTCGCAGCGGGTGGCATTGTGGATGGGCGGTCAATGGCGGCAGCCTTCGCACTTGGTGCCGAAGGCGTCCTGATGGGCACACGTGTCCTATCCTCTGCCGAATCGCCTGTCCACGAAAACTGGAAGACCGCCATCATTGAGGCGGATGCGACCGATACCGTTTTCCTGAACCGATCCGGCCCAGGCCCGGCATTGAGAGCCCTCAAGACAGACCGAACCCGCCGTCTGCAAAAGGATGGCTCCGATAACATCTTCGGCGAATTTGCCGGAACGCAGGACGTCTATTTCGGCGGCGACTTGGAAGCGGGGATTGCATTGACCGGCCAGGTGGCCGGGCGGATCCATGCCGTCCGGCCGATTGCCGATATCCTGAACGAAACACTGGAAGACTTTCAGAAGGCCGCCGCACGGATGGGTACTTTCGCCGGCGGCTGAGCCCTACCAGATGGGCTGCGCCGTGCGCGGATCAGGCGTTACAAAAAGACGCTCGACCCCGAAGCAAGCCGGTACCGGGTCTTCCTCCGAGCGGCGCTCATACCGGATATCAGGCGATCGGAGATAGACTTTCAGTGCCGTAAGCGCAGCGGCTTTAGCTTCGCTCGGCAAAATTGCTCCCTCGCGGTCGACAAGGGTCTCGCGGCCCCGGCACCGGACCAAATCAATATGTTGTAGCGTTTCAGCCGCCGCGCCGCGCCGTAACTTTAACAGGGCAATTCGTCTCAGGTCAGATCCATGGCTTATCACCGCTGGCCAGCCTGCCCCGTAGGGCACGCCCATCCAGATCTCCCTTTGCCGTTGTTGCGGATCCACCGCATCAAAAACAATATGGTGAACCAAACCATCGCGCAGGCGCATGGTCGTGTGTGTCGACAGGCCATCGGCGTTCAGCCGCCGCAACCAGTCTGCGATGGCCCGATCCCGGATGCGCCAGGCAAAATCCGCCTGGCCCGTAGCTATGAGAGCTGTCATCTGGTCCAGCCGGTCGGCGCGGTTAAACGGGGCTCCGGCGAGGTCGGCCGCCTCGAAATGCGCAGCAGCTCGCGTTGCATCACCAGCATCGAGTGCATAACGCCCGGCCGCACGCTGGACCGATGGCCGTTCGATGCGCCTGGGGCAATCGGCTAAAAACTGCTCTGCAACCTCCAACTTGAAGGCCGGTGCCAGTTCAAGCCTCCGGTCATTCGATAGGGAGAGATAGGCCTGATAATCCATCGCGGTGCAATAAGCGGCAGGGGCCTCACCCTCGATATCAGCCGCGGCATTGGTCAATCCGAGCCAGGCAACAAGACCGCCGGTCAAACAGGCCATGAGGGCAAACCTTAAACGCTTCCACATATTGGGCCTTTCATCTAAGCGCGAGGATCGCGGAGCTAACATAGCCTTCCATGCAATCCCGATGCCTATTGCGCGGCATTACTATCCGTCACAGGAGCCAAACGTTTGGTTAGCCGCGCAAGCGGATCTGCACCGCCAAGGAACACATCGCTACAACTGCGTGTCTCTTGTCCATGGGCCCGAAAGGACACGCAGGCATAGTGTGCGTTGGTCGCTCGCCCGAAATCCGGACGACCGTGCCAACCTTTCAAACTGCCCTTACCGGTCCAGATATTCATGAAAATTCCGCCAGGTGTGATCGGAATACGCCGATCATCGGCGGGCGTCTCATAATAAAGGTCACCATCTACATACCAGCGAATGCGATCCGGCCGCCATTCGAATGCATAAATGTGGAACCCATCGGTCGCGTCAAATGGCAGATCGGCGATATAATCGGCCCCGACGCGCCCATCCTTGAAATAATTGAAATAGACCTTCGTGGTATCCTGGCCGAGAAACTCGATATCCACTTCGTCATGCGGGTCCCCGAAATAGGACCCCGTATAGGTGAAAAAGGAAGAGACAGAGCCGGAGCCCCGCGCCGGGCGCATAACAACCTCGTAGAGCCCGTAGCCATAACGCTCACGCGATTGGATCTCTGCACCGGTATAGGCCTGTCCGGGTCCCCCAGGGTTTTGCTGTAAAACAAGCGCCGCCCCATCACTGGTGAAAGTCGCGTTGTCGGCCACCCAGTCATTGGCTTGGAAATCATTCACGTTGGAATGGGTCGCTCGGTGCCAGCGGCCATCGTTCGGCCCCGCCCCAAAAAGCGTAATAAAACCGGGCGCAGATGGAATAAGGTCGGCAGGATCAATCGGATCAAGGTCAGGGACAATTGGGCTGGCAATCTCCTCCTCCCCAGGAACCGGCGCATCAATAACCGGCTCCGGTATCGCGTCCACGGCGATTGCAACCTCTTCAATAGGCGCAGGCACGGGTAACTCAGCTGACCCGGACGGCGGCGATACGCTGGACACCACCCAAATCCCAAGGGGACCGAGCACAGCGATCAAGCCGATTGCGAACCGATCAAAATCGTCGGCACCCATTTCATCTAAGAACAGTCCCGCCGACATATGTGCACAAACCTCCTGGTGTCAGATCGGCGATATCGCTCTGCTGAACGACATCGGGGCATGCCCCCCATGCTTCATAGATGCCCCATGGGTGTGCCCGCCGAGTGGCGACATTATGATCATGGCTGCAAGTCCCACGCCAACACCGAGGGCGGCGAGCCCCCGGGCGGGGCTCTCTTTACGAATAGGGGCAAGCAGCGGGCCGGTGGCGACATAAAGCAACAGCCCAGCCGAAACAGCGAAAAGGTCCCCAACAACATGTATGCCGACCGAATGCAGAAATGGCGCGGACGCCACTACGCCGAGCGGCGTTGTCACCGCCGACGCCAAGAAGGCGAACAGGAAAGCGTTGCGATTGGAAACGCCATGGTGGCGCAGAATGGCAAACGCAATCATACCCTCCGGAAATTCGTGTACGATCAAGGATAGGGCTGCAAAAACGCCCGCTTTAAAGCTCGCGGCGAAGGTTACAGAGTAAATGATGCCGTCAAGGAAGGAGTGGGTTGCGATGGCAATGACCGGTGTGGCCGCCTCAGATTTTTGCGCGGTTGCCGCTCTGCCTCGGAAAATTTTCCCGATGAGAAAATTGATGACAAATGCGGCCAGAAATCCGCCGAGGATAAATTGCGGCCCCCGATGGGAAAGCTCCATAGCTTCGGGCGCAATGTAAAGCAGGGTCAATGTAAGCAACATGCCGCCCGCAGCCAGCGCGAACAATGAGGCATGCCGCTCGCTCCAATCGCTATTGCGCGCCACCACGCCCAATCCGATCGTTGTCACCAAGGCAGCGAACAGACCGAAAGACAAAGGTGTTTGAAGACTTGCCCACATGGCAGTTCAGACCCCCCTTTTTGGTCTTTTTTGGCCCACGTCTGCGAAGTGCAAAACAATTTGCCACGCAATAAATGTTACATAGTATCTTTTTTACGTCCAGAAAATAGGCTAGTTGAGAAAGAGATAGTTTGTTCGAACAAAACCCCTACAGATGACACTTGCCGTCGCAATTCGAGACCTGCAATTCGCCTGGCCGGCTGGGCCGGGTTTATCCATTGGTGATCTCCAGATCGCCCATGGATCCCGCGTGTTCTTACAAGGGCCAAGCGGCTCTGGAAAATCGACCCTGTTGAGCTTGATTGCCGGTGTCCTCGCGCCGCAATCCGGGCAGCTTACTGTTCTGGGCCAGGATATGACGAAGCTATCTCCAGCGGCACGCGACCGGCTACGCGCCCAGTCCCTCGGCGTCATTTTTCAGCTTTTCAATCTCGTTCCCTATCTCGATGTGCTCTCGAATGTGACCCTCGCTTCACGGTTTTCCAAATCGCGGGGCCCGGCCTCGGAAGCAGACAAGCGCAGCACGGCCCTGGAGTTGCTCGGCAGGCTAGGGCTTGAAGATCCGGCGCTGCTCAGCCGGCGGGTGGATCGCTTGTCCGTCGGTCAGCAGCAAAGGGTTGCCGCGGCCCGGGCCCTGTTCGGCGAACCTGCGCTTGTGATCGCCGACGAACCAACGTCCGCGCTGGATCCCAAGGCAAGTACAGCTTTCCTTGATCTCTTGATCCGCGAGGCGGAGCGTACGGGGGCCACCCTGCTTTTCGTAAGCCACGATATGGGCCTCTCAGAGCCATTCGACCAAACGATCACCATGGATGCGTTCACCCGCCAGTCAGGGGAGCCGGATTGATATGGCCCTGATACGCCTCGCCGCCGCCAGCTTGAAGAACAGGGCCATGACAGCCCTTCTATCGGTCGCCAGCATCGCCCTTGCGACCAGCCTGTTTTTGGGGGTGGAAACCCTGCGAAGCAGCACAAAGGCCGGGTTTGAAGCAACAATTTCCGGCACGGATCTGATTGTCGGTGCCCGCACCACCCCGCTCAACCTGTTGCTTGCATCCGTCTTCCGGATTGGCGAGGTACAAGCGCCGCTCAAAGTGGCTTCGGCGGAACGGATTGCCAATCGTCCGGATGTGGAATGGACCGTGCCGCTATCGCTTGGCGACAATCATCGCGGCTTTCGCGTGCTCGGCACAACACCTGCCTATTTCGAGCGATATCAGTATGGCCGCGGCACGGCCCTGTCCGTCGCCGAGGGCGGCTTGCTGGAAGACCGTTTCGATGCTGTTCTCGGTGCGCGGGTTGCCACCGCGTTGGCGTATCAACTCGGCGATACATTGGAGGTGACCCATGGCCTCGGTGAAGCCGGCATCTCCGACCATGATGATTTTACATTCAGCGTGTCGGGCATTCTCGCCCCAACAGGAACCGCCGTCGACCAGACCATCCATGTCTCCCTGGAAGCCATCACCGCCATTCACGATGACAATCCGAGCCGGGACGAGGCAGATCACCACGGAAACGAGACCGACCACGAAGAGAAGGCTCACCATCACGATGAGGATGGCGATGAACCTCACCAAAGCGAAGATCATGAACATGACCGGGACACTGACCATGCAGAGGGGGATGACCATCACTTAGAGAATGACCATGGTCACGACGACGCCCATGACGAGGATCATGGCGAGGAACACGAGCACCATGAGGATGGGCATTCCGGCGAAGAGGATGCCGACCATAACCATCTTGCCCCAACCGAGATCTCAGCCCTGCTGGTCGGGCTGTCCAACCGGACAACGATTTTGCGCACCAAGCGCGCCATTGATACCGATCCCGGCGAGGCCATGGTCGCCGTAATCCCCGGCCAGGCGCTGTCCGAACTCTGGCAAGTAACCGGAATTGCAGAACGCGCGCTGGTGGCTGTGTCGATATTCGTCGTTGCGTTTGGTCTTCTGTCGGTCATGTCCAGCATTCTGACAGGCCTTGCCGAACGCCGGCGGGAAATGGCCATTCTGCGCGCCGTGGGCGCACGGCCCCTGCACATTGGTGGTCTCCTGGTCTTGGAAGCGGGGCTGGTCGGATTGATCGGTGCGGTTATCGGCGTTCTGCTGACCCAATTTGGCGTCTCCCTGGCAGCCCCCCTGCTTGCAGCCCAAACGGGCATCGCCATAGAGATTGCGCCGCCGGGTCCATTTGAAGGGCTGACTGTCCTTATCATTACCGCCGCATCGGCCATCATCGGCCTTGTGCCTGCCTGGCTCGCCTATCGCAGATCCCTGTCGGACGGACTGGGATTACGCATATAGCCCCCTAGCCTTGTAGATCGCGAACCACTACATCTACGGCCATGATCCGCACTGGCCTCATGATCGCGGCTTTGGTCGCTCCCCTCACCGCGTGCGAGGAAGCACCGGCAACGGCTGTAAGCGAAGACAACGCACGGCTGATAACCTGGGAAGAGCTTCTGCCGGAGGGCGAAGAAGAACGTCTGGCCAAACTCTACGAGGCCACCTTGCTGTATAACGTCCCCGAAGGCGGTGCGACGGATATTGCGACCCAAATCGGGACCTACAACACCGTTAAGGAACTCGACGGCATACGTGTTCGCCTACCCGGCTATACTGTTCCGTTTGATTATGGCCCGGATGCTGAGTTGGCGGAATTTCTCCTCGTGCCGTATTTTGGTGCATGCCTCCATGCCCCTCCCCCACCGCCCAACCAAACGGTGTTCGTCCAGGCCGATCCGCCGATCAAATGGCGGGACCTGGCCCAGGCGGCCTGGGTCGAGGGCACCCTGCGCACCGAGGTACAATCCTCCGAGCTGGCAGATGCTGCCTATACAATCGAGCTGTCGCTGATCGAGCCCTATTAAACAGCACGGAGAGCCTAGCCACGGCCTATCGCATCCAGACGCAAAACAGTGTCGGAAAGAAAAAGGGCGACCCGGTCGGATCGCCCTTCATACTCTACACGATTACTCTACTGATCTTGTGCTTAGCCTGATTTTGCTA
>JBCBAO010000024.1:0-15099 GCA_038532405.1 Pseudomonadota bacterium
AAGCCGACCTCTATCAGGGGCAGCAAAATGTGGGACGCGTTCGTCTGGACGGTCGGCGTGAATTTTTCGGCCAATCGGCTCGCCGGGACGCGATTGCTATAGACGTGTCCGGATCCGTACCCTTCACCCGGGCAGACGTAGAGTCAGGCGATTGGGCACTTGAGCTGCGGGATCCTTGAGTAGATTTTGCGCCACGTATCGCCGAAGAACTGGTGAGTGATATGGTTAGGGTTCGACATGACGGGGATGTCTTTCACGCGACATATATTACGGGGCCGAAACATAATTATCTCCGTTTGAAATTCGGGAATTCCGATCCAGGGAAACCTGTTGTGACACCGTTACCGGCGAAGTCCCCTAAGGCCGGCGCAAATATGCTAGAGGCAGGCGACGTTCTAAAAGAAGTTCTCGCCGGTCTTGCGAATAGAAATGCTGATCTTGAAACCAATTATCGGATCGAAAGCATCGGCTTTGTGGTTGATGATACGCGCCCGATAAATATCTATCGCACGCTCACGGAGAAGATCGTGGATATGCACCATGGTATGCTTTTGAAACTCTCGTCATGAATGGCGGTGTGCCTGTCTAAGAGAATGATGGGTTCACAGCTGAAGCGGTGCCCTTGTGTCGCGAATTGAGCATGGCGGATTGTCTGCGGCATGGGTGGGAATAAGATTAATATTCGGCCGTGGCGCGTTAACGCTTTCCTGAGATATTGCGGCGACACTCATCCCAGAAAGCCAAACGAGACCGGAGCTGCCCATGGCCGATGGAAGCGCCTTTGCTGCACGGAATACTGCTGTCACGACGTCGGGCGGACGACAGCGACGCTATAAGCTCCGCAAGTATAAAGTCGATTGCTGGGCAACGGACTTTAATACTGCCGAGATTGGCATTTTGAAGCGCACCCAGAACGAGGCGGCGTCCGATCAGTTCACCAAGGATATGGAGATCTATGGCCAGACGGTGATCGACGGAAAGCGGGAAGCCCTGTTCGCCTATCGCAAGGAACTTTGGGACAAGAACAAAGATTTTGAGCGCCGGCTCGTTATCAAACTCTTCTCTGAAACGCTCAGTTGGCGGGGGACGATCGAGCTTTTGGTTGGGCGCTCCCTCCAGCTCACGCGGGGCTCTGGCGTGGCGGTGCCGGCCTTTTCGATCAATCTGGCGCGGCATCAACAATTGATCGAAGTGGAACGGTGCGCGCGCAAATGGCCGTTCTTTCCGGAGCGGTTCACCTTCTTCCTTCAAACGAAATCCGGCCCGCGATTTTATACGCTGCGCCGGCACATGATCAGCTTTGGGGCCGATTATAGCCTTTACGATCAGCAGGGGCGGAAGATTGGCCATTTGGACCAGAAGCTCATCAATCTGGGCGGAGCCTGGATCGTGAAACTTGATGCCGCGCATACGAGCAAAAAGCTTGAAGCCGTGTTGGAGCTGTTCTGCGCCATGTTGAAATTCAACGGCAAATGTCGCCGCCATATTGGCGCTTTGTCCAATAAGGTGCGGGACGGCAAGATTGCGCCGAAACTCAGCCATCGCGAGCGCGACCTCTATTACAATCCACGCCGGCGTCGCTGATCAGTCAGCCTCTGAGTGACCATTTGCGAGCGTTATATAACGATCTGGCTATGGAAAAGGCACTCGGTGCGCAGACCCCGGATCTTGTTGACGTCTTTGCAGCACTTCTGGTCGGCGAGTTTCGACCAATTGGATAGGTTGCTTACGCAAATGAACCGCGTTGCGGGGGAGGGGGAGACAAATGACTGATGTGCCAATCTATGTGTTGGAGCGCGTATTCAATGCGCCGCGCGAACAGGTTTGGCGGGCCTGGACGGAGAAAGACCTGCTCTCGCACTGGTATGGGCCAGGCGTCGAGACGGTGATCCATGCGCTCGATGTTCGCGTCGGTGGCATCTGGTTGAACGAGATGCGGATGAAAGACCAGTCGGGTTATCAAAAGGCAGAGTATCTGGAGGTCGTGCCGGTGGAGCGCCTGGTCATGATCCAATCAAATACGGACGCCGATTGGAATGTGATGGCCAATCCGGGCATGCCAGATTGGCCGAAGACCATGTTGCTGACCGTTGTCTTCAACGCCGAGGGGGACAAGACGCGGATGCATATGAGCTGGGCACCCCATGACGCCTCTTCCCAGGAGATTGCCTGTTTTGCGAACATGATGGATCGGATGGGCGGTGGCTGGGGCGCCGGTATGGATGTGCTGGAAACGCTTCTGGCCGATCTCTAGCTTTCTTGCGCGCTGGAGACCACAGCGATGATGGGGCCCATCGGCAGGCCGATATCATCGCGCTCCAGCTCCGGGGCGTAGAGCTTTGAAACGGTCCCGTCCAGAAACAGGGCGTTTGGCGCTTGTAATTTGTCCCGGAACAAGGTGGCGAAGGTGTGGAAATTGACGGGCTCTTCGCTGATCGCGAAGATCTTTGTTTCGCCATCGGCAGAGATGCCGACGCCATTGCGCCGCTTTTTTGAGGGGCCGTCGACATTGAAAGCGGGGTGGAGCGCGCCATCGATCACAAGCATTGGGCCGGATTGTGTTGCAAAGTCCGGGGACAGCCTGGCACCCGCATAGGCAAGGGTCTCCATGACGCCGGCGCGGCCATTCGAAATGAAGAACACACCGTTCGGAAGGAGCCCGAAATTGCCGGGACTCTCCTGGGTTTGGAGCGGGGCAATCTGTTCGCCGCCCTCAATATAGAGGCCAACCGGGCGGCGGTCGTCATGGTACATGCCGCCATTCATCGCAAAGGCGAGGCGCTCACCGCTCTGATTGAGCGCTTTTTCGAGCACGGTGAAATGGGCGAAGGGGCGGCCGGTCTCCGCCGTGAGGAACAGGCGCGTATCCGCCGTGGAGGGGTAGCGGCATACCGTGAAGGCCGCGTCCTGCCAGACGGTTGCGATGCAGCCCGTGTCCCGCGGGGCCTGCGTGCACGCAGCGATGAGGACGGCGAGCGCTGCGAGACTGGGCCGGCGCAGCAGGAGCGTTCGGAACTTTTGGGACACCTATTTCGGTGGCCAGCCGACGGAGATGGCCTGTCCATCTTCTATGATGGGACGTTTGATCAGGGTTGGATTGGCAATAAGCAGCGCTTCGGGGTCCCCTGTGCGGGCCGCCTCATCCAAGTTGCGCCAGGTGGTCGAGCGTTTGTTGAGGAGGGCGTCCGCGCCGAGGGCGGCGAACCAGACCGGGACTTTGGCGGCAAGGTCGGCCTCTGCACGGATATCCACAAAGGTGACATTTTCCCCGGCCAGAGCCTTCAGGGCTTTTTTGCACGTATCGCAGTTTTTGAGGCCGTAGAGGGTTTTGGGCATAGGTCTTAGTCTTCCTGATAGGGCCGCATGGCGCGGTGGATGGTATCAACGCCCTCGGCATTGGGGAGGAAGGCGGGTTCGACGATCGCCAGGGTTGCCTGTTCAAAAGCATAGCCGGCATTCAGGACATCGCCGTCCTGCCCCGCCGTGCCGATGAAGGAGAGGCCGATGGGCAAGCCCTTCACCATGCCCATGGGCACCGTGATATGGGGATAACCCGCAATCGCGGCGATATATCCGGCACCGATGCCCCGCCGGGAGACGTCGCCATGGACCGCATCCACCATAAAGGCCGGGCCGAGGGTTGGGGCGACCAACAGGTCAACATCATAATCGGCGCGAAGCTTGTCGATGCCCTCAGCGCGGGCGGCGGTGAGGATTGTCTCCAGGGCGCTGAGATAAGCGTCGTCGGTGAGGGGCGGTTGGGCATCGGACATGGTGAGGATGTCCTGGTCAAAAAGCGTAAGCTCTATGTCGGCATGGGCCTCGTTGAAGGCGATAAGGTCCGTCAGTGTGCGCGTTGTGACGGCGGGTGCGGCGTCGGCAAGATAGGCGTTCACGGTCTCTTTGAATTCTGCCATGAGGACGGCGAATTCATCTTTGCCGAAGGTGTCCGGGAGCGCGAGGGTATCGATTTCGACCAAGATCACCCCTTGGGCTTCCAGGGTGCCGAGGGCATTTGCAAACTGTTCCGAGACGTCCGGGTTATCACCCTCGGCGAAGCGCAGAATTCCCACGCGCTTGCCGGAAAGAAAGCCGGCATCAAGGGGGGCAGCAAAGTCCGTTGGCTCCGGGCCTTGGACCATGGCTGTCAGCATCATGGCTGCGCCGCGTACCGAGCGGGTCATGGGGCCGGCGGTATCCTGGGTAGACGATATCGGCACAATGCCGGTCTGTGGCACAAGGCCGACGGTGGGTTTAAAGCCAACGATCCCGTTCATCGCCGAGGGGCAGATGACCGAGCCATTGGTTTCGGTGCCGATGGTTGCAGCAGCAAGGGCCGCTGCGGCTGCCGCGCCGGACCCGGAGCTTGATCCGCATGGCGTACGGTCCAGCATGTGGGGGTTACGGACTTGTCCGCCGAGGGCGCTCCACCCGGAAATGGAGGTCGTGGAGCGAAAATTGGCCCATTGCGAGAGGTTCGTTTTGCCGAGAATGATGGCCCCCGCCGCACGCAGGCCGGCGGTGAGGGGGGCGTCCCGGTCGACATAATTGTCTTTCAAGGCGAGGGCTCCGGCGGTTGTCGGCAGGGGATCTCTTGTCTCGATATTATCCTTCAGCAGGACGGGCACGCCGTGGAGCGGGCCGATCAGATTGCCCTCGGCGCGGGCTGCGTCGGCTGCTTTTGCATCGGCCAAGGCGTTCGGGTTGATGGAGAGGACACTTTGCAGGGTTGGCCCGGACCGGTCGATGGTTTCGATACGGGCGAGGTAGGCGGCCACCATATCCTCCGAGGACACGTCTCCGGCGGCAAGGGCTGCGGCGATCTCGGGCAGTGTTGCCTTTGCAAGCTTATCGGCGGGGTTCGGGGCCGCGATGGCCTCCAGGATTTTTGTGCCTGGCGCGTTGGAAATCGGCGGCAAAGCGGCGACCGCCGGATCGGTTGAGGGCGGGCTGCTGGAGATCTGGGCGCATGATGCAAGGCAGATGGCGACAAAGCCTGCGGTGGGGCCGATCGAGGCCTTCATGATGCGCGCTCCCGGCCGTGTTCGATCACTCGACCGTATCGATTGTCATATGGCGGGCCCGGGTGGCGCGTTCTATGGCGCTTGCACCCTCATCGCTGATCTCCAGGGCCTGGCGGACCAGGTCCAGAATGCGAAGCTCCGACATGGTAAGCCCTTCATCGGCGGCGGTAACCTCAACGACGGCTGCATAAGCTGTTTCGGTTAAATGGGACGGAATGGAGGCCTTGGCGACGTCCAGAACCTTTTGCAGCCCGCCTTCCGATGACATGAGATCCCCGCATGCCCCCGCGGTTTGAACGAGGGTCTCTGCGTCTGCGGGGGAGAACACCGGAAAGGATTGAACGACGCGGCCAATGGCTTTGAGCTCTGCATCGGCAATTTCGCCGTCCGCCGCCGATGCGGTGACCATGAGGTAGATAATGGCATCCTGGGCGCTGAGTGTTTGGGCGGGTGAGGTCATCGTATTGCTCTTTCTGTCTCAAGTTTTGCGCTTCGGCCGCATGAGGCCTTCTTGGGCGACGCTCGCGACAAGAGTGCCATCTTGTTTGAAAATCTGGCCGCGATTGAAGCTGCGTGCTCCGCCGGCATGCGGGCTGTCTTGTGAATAAAGCAGCCATTCGTCAACGCGGGCGGGGGCATGGAACCACATGGCATGGTCCAGGCTCGCCATCATCGCCTTGCCGGAATGCCAGGAAATGCCGTGGGGCCGGGTGCCGCTGTCGAGCAGCGACATGTCGGACGCAAAGGCCATGAGGCATTGATGCACCGCCGGGCTGCCTTCGAAGGGACGGGTGGCCTTGAACCAGATTGTGTTTTCCGCCGGCATGGGCTTCGGATCGAAGAAATCATTTGGATTGACCGGGCGCATTTCAATCGCGCGGGCACGGGTAAACTGGGTTCTCAACTCTTCCGGAAACAGATGCGCGGCCTCCCGGCGCAGATCGAGGCGGGATTTGAGCCCCTCCGGCCCGGGCACGTCCGGCATTTCTGCCTGGTGGTCCCAGCCGTCTTCCACGGTCTGGAAGGATGCGGAAAAGCTGAAGATCTGTTTGCCATGTTGGATCGCAACGACGCGGCGGGTCGTAAAGGAGCGCCCGTCGCGCGAATGGTCGACTTGGTAGATGATCGGCACATTGGGATCGCCGGGGCGGATGAAATAGGCGTGCATGGAGTGGCAGGGGCGGTCATCGGGAACGGTTTGATAGGCCGCCATCATGGCCTGGCCGATCACCTGGCCGCCAAATACGCGCTGGGATGTTTCATCGGGGGAGACGCCGCGGAACAGGTCAACTTCCAACCGCTCGACGTTTAACAGGTCCAAAACGATTTCAAGTGGGTCTTCTGCGGGCATATTCATGTCTTCGGTGATTTCGGCTGATGCCAGCTAGCATGCATCTGGGGCCTGCGAAAAGAGCCGAGCGAATCTGTCTCCAGAAAACAACTGTATCGATTGTTCAATATTAATCTCTGTGTGAAAAGGAGAGGTGCAAGACAACTTCATTCCAGAAAGAGATCATCAATGGGCCTGATTTCCAATTTGAAGCGAGACTGGGTGACCCTGTCGGGGTTAATGGCCGTTTTAAAGCATACAAACGGCCTTGGCCCGGACAATGCGACCATATTTGCCGACGATCTAGAGCGGAGCATGGACCGCCATCGGGCAAATGTCGCCTTTCGCTTCGAAGGCGAGATCATGACCTATGCCGAGCTGGAGGCGCTGGCGAACAAAGTTGCCAATTGGGCCCTGGGGGAGGGGCTGAAGGCCGGGGATGCGGTGGCGCTTTTCATGGAGAACCGCCCAGAATATGTCGCGATTTGGTTCGGGCTCGCCAAAATCGGCGTGGTCACCGGGCTGATCAATCACAATTTGGCCGGCCAGGCGCTTGCCCATTGCGTGAACATTGCCTCGGCAAAGGCCCTGATTATGGGCCCGGAACAGCGCGAGCAGCTTGAAAGCGGACGGGAACACTTCGATGGAGATCTGCCGGTCTGGTCCCTTGGCGCGGCCGAGGGCGCGCAGGACCTCGACGCTGCCCTCGCCGAGGCAAGTGATGTCCGGCCCGACCGCAGCCATCGCGAGCATTTGCGGGGCAAGGATCTCTGCCTTTATGTCTACACATCCGGGACGACGGGCCTGCCGAAAGCGGCGAAGCTGACCCAAACGCGGGCCCAGGGCATGAGCCGCACATTCGTAACCCCAACCGGCACAACCGCGCGCGACCGAATCTATATCACCTTGCCGCTCTACCATGGCACCGGCGGTGTTTGCGGTGTCGGCATCGCACTGAACACCGGGGCCTCCATCATTTTGCGCCGGAAGTTTTCAGCGCGCCAGTTTTGGGACGATGTGACCGACCAGGGGGCGACGGTTTTCGTCTATATTGGTGAGCTTTGCCGCTATCTGTTGAACCAGCCGCCCCACCCAAAGGAGCGGGCCCACCGCCTGCGAATGGGATTTGGCAATGGCTTGCGCCCGGAGATCTGGGCAGAGTTTTTGGAGCGGTTCAAAGTGCCTGATCTGTGCGAGTTTTATGGCTCGACCGAAGGTAATGTCACATTCATGAATTTTGACAATCAGGTGGGGGCGGTTGGCCGAATTCCCAAATTCCTGGAAAAGAAGTTCGATAATATCGGATTTGTAAAATTCGACATTGAAACAGAGCAGCCTGTGCGCGGCCCGGATGGGTTCTGCATTCCGGCTGACCCGAATGAGCCTGCCGAAGTGCTCGGCCGGATTGGAGATGAGGCCCGCACCCGGTTTGAAGGGTATAATGACCCAGAAGCGACGAAGAAAAAGCTGCTAAAGGATGTGTTCGAAACGGGCGACATGTGGTTCCGCACCGGGGATCTGATGCGCAAGGACGAGCATGGCTATATCTATTTTGTCGATCGCATTGGAGACACTTTCCGCTGGAAGGGGGAAAATGTCTCGACCAATGAAGTTGGCGAAGCGCTCTCTAGCATTGATGGCATTGCCCATGCGAATGTGTATGGCGTGCCCATTGCCGGGATGGATGGGAAAGCGGGCATGGCGGCCATCACGCCGGATGGGGACATTGACTTTGCGGCATTGAAGAACGCGCTCGCGGCGAATTTGCCGCCCTATGCCGTGCCGGTTTTTCTCCGCTTGCAGCGCGAGGCCGAGACCACAGGAACCTTCAAATATCGAAAAGTCGAATTGGTCCAGGAAGGGTTTGATCCAGATAAAGTGTCCGACCCGGTCTGGTTCGCGCACCCGGATAAAAAGGAATATGTTCCACTTACACACGATATTTACGAATCAATCCTATCCGGCGGATTCAGATTCTAAAGTATATCCGAATGGACCGTATTCTGACGAACAAGGCTTTGATGGTGGATTGATTGGCTGACTATGACACAGCTTGAAACAGATTATCTTATCGTCGGCAGCGGTGCGATGGGGATGGCATTTGCCGACACGATGCTGACAGAGACCGATGCTGATATCGTTATCGTCGACAAGCATCACAAACCCGGTGGACATTGGAATGATGCGTATTCCTTTGTCACCTTGCACCAACCGTCTTCCTATTACGGCGTAAGCTCGAAAGAGTTGAGCAATGGGCGCAAGGATACGCTTGGCTTAAATGCGGGTTTGAACGACCTCGCCACCGGGGCGGAGATCCTGAGCTATTTCGACGATGTTATGCGGCACACTTTCTTGCCGTCTGGCCGCGTTCACTATTTTCCGATGTCGGAATATCTTGGTAACGGTCTGATCCGCTCCCTCCTGTCCGGCGAGGAGACGCAAATCGATGTTCGCCGAAAGACAGTGGACTCCACCTATTTGAAGACCACCGTTCCATCGACCCATCAGCGCAATTATGAGGTCGCCAGTGGAATTGTCTGTGTCCCCCCGAATGATCTTCCGCAGAGGGCCGATCAGCATAAGAACTATATGGTGATTGGGGGCGGAAAGACCGGAATGGATGCCGTAACCTGGCTGCTTGGCCATGGCGCACCGCCGGAGCGGATCAAATGGGTGATGCCGCGGGATGGTTGGCTGCTTGCCCGGGAAAAAACACAGCCGACGGATGATTTTTTCTTTGCCACGATGGGGGCCCAGGCGTCCCAGATGGAAGCGCTTGCCAATGCGACCTCCATTGATGATGTATTTGACCGGCTTGAAGCGGCGGGCGTTTTTGTTCGCATCGATGAGGATGTTCGCCCTGAAATGTTCCATGGGGCAACGATAAGCCTGGCCGAACTTGAGACGCTTCGTCGGATTAAAGATATTGTTCGGCTCGGCCGTGTAAAGACGATTGAAGCTGACGAAATTGTCTTCGAACAGGGTGTTTTGCCGGCGCTTGACGATACGCTTTATGTGGATTGCACCGCAATCGCCGTTGGCAACCTGGAAACGACGCAGATTTTCAAAGGCGATCTGATAACACTGCAGCCGGTGCGTGCCGTTCAACCCGTTTTCAGCGCTGCCTTTATTGCCCATATCGAAGCAACGTATACAGACGAAGCTGAGATGAACCGCCTCTGCACCGTTGTGCCTTTGCCGAACCATGATACCGATTGGCTGCGTGCCCAGCAGGTTTTCATGATGAACCAGTTCAACTGGTCGCAGATTCCGGATTTGCGCAAATGGCTTTTGGAGAACCGCCTGGATGGGTATAGCCGCATGGTGCGCAATGCCGGGAAAGATGACCCGGAAAAGCAGGCGGTCCTGCAACGGATGCGCGACAATGCCATGCCCGCCATGGCGAAGCTCAACCAGTTTCTGGCGGAGCTTTAAGTCGGCTTTCGGCGCGCTTTTTCTTCCAACCCGGACGTGCCTTGGCGTTTCTCCAGAACACGCGCCACCGCATCAAGGCTGATGCCGCGTGCCTTCAGTCCAACCAGCATATGGTAGAGGACATCGGCAGCTTCCGATGCAACGGCTGTATCGGATTCGCCGGTCAAGGCGAGGGCAAGCTCTCCGCCCTCTTCGATGACTTTTTTGGCAATGGCGTGGGGGCCGGAAGAGAGCAGTTTCGCGGTATAGGACGCGCTATTCTCGGCGCTTGCGCGTTGGTCGATCGTTTCGGCAAGCCGGGAGAGGATGGCGGCGAGTCTTTCAATGTCTCCAAGGGGTGTTGGCTCGGTCATGGGCGCTCCGCGGCGGGTAAGAGATTGGGGCGCACGGCGACCCCGGCCGCGCTAAGGGCGTTTCGGGCGTCGGCGAGGCTTGCATCCCCAAAGTGAAAAATCGAGGCTGCGAGGACGGCGCTTGCTTTGCCCTCAACAATTGCGGGGGCGAGATCGTCGACCGAGCCCGCGCCGCCGGAAGCAACAACGGGTACCGAAACCGCCGAGGTGACCGCTTTTAAGAGCGCAAGGTCATATCCGTTTCGCGTGCCATCCCGGTCCATGCTGGTGAGCAGGATTTCGCCGGCCCCCAGCGCATCGGCCTGTTTGGCATAGTCTATGGCGTTGATCCCCGTTGCTTGGCGGCCGCCATGGGTGAAAATTTCCCAGCTTCCATTGGCGGCCCGCGCATCGATGGAGACGACCACACATTGGCGCCCAGCCTTGGCGGCGCACCGCGAGATCAGTTCTGGATCCTTCACGGCTGCGGAATTTATGGCCACCTTGTCGGCACCGGCCCGCAAAAGGGTGACCATGTCCTCAGCGCTGCGCACGCCGCCGCCGACGGTGAGGGGCATAAAGCATTGTTCGGCCGTCCGCGTGACAATATCGAGGAGGGTGCCACGGCCTTCATGGCTGGCGGTGATATCGAGGAAGCAAAGCTCGTCCGCGCCCTGGTCGTCATAGGCCTTGGCGAGGGCCACCGGATCGCCGGCGTCGCGCAGGTCGACGAAATTAACGCCTTTCACGGTGCGGCCATCTTTGACATCGAGGCAGGGAATAATGCGCGTTTTTAACATGGCATCGCTTTATCGGTGATGGGCCCCGGAGGGAAGGGGCGTTTCGAGGGAGCGGCTTGGTCAAACGATTGTGATTTTGGTGTGCCGGCTGCGCCCCCACTTTCGCAGGGCGGGTGTGATAGGGTGATCACCTGCCGCGGAGGTGTCTATGCCGGCCTATTCTGAGCTCTTTCTGGAACCTCGCATTTTGGAGAATGACCATGTGCGGTTGGAGCCCGTTGGCCCGGACCATGAGGCCGGTTTGCGCGCTGCTGCCGATGAGCCGGAAATCTGGACCTATTTGCGCATCAATGCCTATGGCGCGGCCTTCGATAGTTGGTTTGAAGACGCATGCACCGCCCAGGCGACCCAGACCATGTCTGTTTTTGCGGTCCGCGACACCGTGACCGGCAAGATTGTCGGTTCGACCGGTTATCTCTGCATCGATCCGGACAATCGCGTTGTTCAGCTGGGGCATACCTGGTTTTCAAAGGCGGCGCGGGGCACATGTATCAACCCGGCGTCGAAGCGGGCGCTCCTGGATGAGGCGTTCGAGGCGGGGGCGAACCGCGTTGTGTTGCGTGCCGATGGGCGCAATACGCGCTCGCGGGCCGCAATTGAGGCTTTGGGGGCGGATTTCGAGGGCCTGCTGCGCAACCATTTGGTGCTTGCCGATGGCACCGTGCGCGACACGGCTTGCTATGCGATTTTGCCAGAGACCTGGGCGCGGGTTCGCACCGGCCTCGACCAGAGACTGGCCGCGTGCGCCGACGCGTAAGGGCGGGTTAGCTCGTAAAAGACCGATTGTTGACCTCGCCCCAGTGCCGGATGTTTGCCGCGAGCGTCGCGCGCAGAAGATCAGGCGAAAGCTCGGTATCGGCAGACAGCCCCGCAAAATCCGAGGGGAAGGCCCGTTCCGTCGCCATGACCTGGGAGAGTTCCATCAAGACGCCGAGGCGTTCACGCAGCCGCCTTGGCAATTTGTCCTCAAGGGCCGGGATGAGGTCGCGCAGGGCCGTGTCCGGATCAGCGATGATCAGATTATTCAGGTCCCGGCCGAGCTGGCGGGCAAAGGGCTGGCCGCTTGCGATCATTTCGTCAATGGTGAGGGCGTTTATGCCCGCCGTTAGCCAATAGGTGCGGCCATATTCAGGGTTAAGGAGAATCGCTTCGATCCCGCGGGCGATGAGGTCTGCCGGCACAAAATCGCACCTTGCCGTCCGCTCCAGGGGGATGATCGGCAGGCGGCCCTTCAGCATGGAGGTTATGAACAGGTGAAAGCCCTGGAAGGAGGCGATGGCTCCGGTTTCGGAGTGCCCGGCCACGATGGACGGCCGGATGATGGTCCAGTCGAGGCCGCTCTCGCGGACCACGGCCTCGGCGGCCCTTTTGGAGAGGACATAGGCCGAGGTGACCGGCCGTTTCGGGCCATGGGTTTCAGAGCAATAGGCGGTCGAGACATAGTGGAGCGGCGCGTCTGCGGCGCGTGCAAGGTCCACCATGTGCTGAACGCCGGCAATATTGGTCTCTTCCAGGCCCGGTGCCGCACCGCCCATATCCGTAATCGCAGCGCAGTGGATGATGCCGGTGACCTCATTTGCGAGGGTTTCATAGGCGCTCTGCGGCAGGCCAAGGTGAGGATCGCGGATATCGATGGCGATCTGGCGGGCATCGCTCTCCGGGCGTGCGCGGTGCCGACCGAGGAGCAAGGCATCTGCTGGCAATCGCCGGGCGACTTCGGAGCCGACAACGCCGCTTGCGCCGGTCAATAGGAGGGTGTCCGCCATGGGCGCTGTCCGTTCTGGCCTCTGCTTACAGTAAGGCGCTCGGCGGCAAAGGCCAGGGGCTAGGACGCGGTTGCCACCTTCAACACCTCATCGGGATTGATATCGCCATCATAAAGCGCCCGTCCCAGGATTGCGCCGGCGATCGGGTTGACCCCGTTCCGCGCCCGGAGGGCTGCAATATCGCCTACGGATTTAACGCCGCCGGAGGCGATGACCGGGATCGAGACTGCATCGGCGAGGGTGCCGGTGAAGGCGACATTGACCCCGGTCTTCAGCCCGTCGCGCCCGATATCGGTGGCGACAATGGCGGCAACGCCGCACCCCTCGAAGGCCTTGGCAAGCTCAATGGCCGGCATGTCGGACGTATCGGCCCAGCCCTCCACGGCGACCATGCCGTTAACCGCGTCTATCCCCACAACGACTTGGCCGGGCAGGGCACGGGCCGCGGCTTTAACAAGCTCCGGATCGCGCAGGGCCGCCGTGCCGAGGATGACCCGGGCAATGCCGGCCTCCAGCCAGCGGTCAATATCGGCGCGGGTGCGGATGCCGCCGCCAAGCTGGACGGGCACGGTGGTCGATCTCAAGATCGCGGCGACGGCGGCGGCATTCGTTGCCCGCCCGTCAAAGGCTCCGTTCAGATCCACGACATGGAGCCGGTCAAACCCCATTTGCGCAAATTGCGCGGCCTGGTCCCCCGGATCTGTATTGAACGTCGTGGCCTTGTCCATGTCGCCGCGTATGAGGCGCACGCACTGGCCGTCTTTCAGGTCGATGGCGGGGTAGAGGGGGAAGGGGGTCATGGCTGCCATAGGATAAAATTGGACAGGAGCTTCAGGCCGGCTTGCTGGCTCTTTTCCGGGTGGAACTGGGTGCCGAAGAGATTGTCCCGGCCGACAGCGGCGGCGAAATGGGTGCCATAGTCTGTTTCGGCGAGGGTGTGGCCCCGGTCTTCGGTTTGAAACGCGTATGAGTGGACGAAATAGACGTGGGGGTCTTCGCCGAGGCCTGCGAGCACGGGATGCTGGCGATCTGTGATCAGGGTGTTCCAGCCCATATGCGGGACGGGATGGCCGGGCCCGGGGGTGATCTCGGCGACGTCTCCACCGATCCAGCCGAGCCCCGGGGTTTCGCCATCTTCCAGGCCACGGGCCGCCATCAACTGCATGCCAACGCAGATACCGAGGAAGGGTTTGCCGCCCTCGAGCACTTCGGCTTCCAGGGCGTCTATGAGACCATCCTTCGCCCTTAGGTTCGCTGCGCAGTCGGCAAAGTGGCCGACCCCCGGCAGGACGATGCGATCCGCATATCGAAGCGCGTCCGGATCACTCGTGACTTTGATCTCACGCGTCTTTTTGGCGTTATTTGCCGCAACGCGCAGGGCGCGGGCGGCAGAATGGATATTTCCAGATCCGTAATCAATCAGCGCAATGGTCTTCATGGGCGCTGTTTAGGCACTTCTGCGAGCAAGGGCAATCGACCGGTATTTGGGGGATATTTGGCAGTGGCGTATAGTCGATGGTCCAGGGGACGACACATGAACCGTATATTGTTTGCTTCGATTGTTTTTGTTGCGGGCTGCGCGAGCCAGACCGAGGCCCCGCCGCCGCCTTTGCCATCTCCGGCACCGGTGATCGCAGCCCCGGAGCCGACCGGCCCGATCGCAGCGCCTGAACCCGTGTTTGAACGGATTGCTGCGCCGGAGCGTTGCCAGGGGGAGGGGTATCATTGTGTGCGCGTGATATATGGCACCAATCGGGATCGCTTGCCCTATGATCCGGCGGGCCAGCGCGCCTATGGGACCGAGCCTGAGACCCTGGACGATGCCTATGAGGTTCCCGCCGCGCTCTTGCAATTGCCGACAACCACACGCCTGGAAACCGGTGAGGTTATCGTCACCATACCGGCGCTGCACGAACCGGGGGATGCCATTCGGCGCAAACGGAGCGAAACGGCTGAGATCGATGAGGACGATCGTTCCGACGTTTTCTCATTCTTGCGCCCGCCCGAGCCGTTTTACACCTATCGCGGATTTTCCGAGACAGTGGGAGAGCTGTTTGCCAATGCCGATGACCGCGACGCTTTGCTGCACATCCACGGCTTCAATGTCTCTTTCCGGTCCGGGGCGTTTCGAGCGGCGCAGCTAAAGAGCGATACAGGGTTTGAAGGCCCAGTGTTTTACTTTTCCTGGCCCTCCAATGCCCGGCTGAGGGAATATTTCAATGACCAGGTGGATGGGGATGTGAGTGCCCGGGCGCTTGCGAATTTTCTTGTCCAGATCCAGGCGCAAATACCGGAAGGAGGGGAGCTGCATGTGATCGCCCATTCCATGGGTACGCGGGTTTTTTCCCAGGCCGTTGCTTTGCTGCGCGACAATGGCGCGTGGAGCGGCGTGCGCGAGGCGCCTGACCAGCC
>JBCBAO010000025.1:0-14605 GCA_038532405.1 Pseudomonadota bacterium
CGCAAATGGTGCCCGGGGCTGCGCGACTTGCCCTTAAAAGTGCTCCACGAGCCCTGGTCGGCGACGCCTATCAGCCTCGCCGCCGCAGGGGTAAAACTCGGAGAGACCTATCCAAATCCCATGATCGACCACAAAATCGGTCGCCAGCGCGCGCTCGATGCCTACGATGAATTGAAAGCGGCCAGGACCAGCTAGCTAGCGGCACTGAATGCCATCTGTGCTTCCGAGGGTAAACTCTTCCCCACCAGAGACGAGACCGCCCGGCCCTTGAAGTCCCGTCTGAACCGGCGCGCATGGAAGGGCTTCTGCATGCCTTGGCAGAGCAGCAATCGGCTCCAATTCGGCACTCCCGCTCCGAGTTCCATGCTTGGGCTGTCTGGCAATGAAGCTTTCGAGCACCGACTGCGTCGCCGCAATATCGTATATGGGATCATAGGCAGGTGCACGGCCACTGTTCGCCTGGGCCAACTCGGCTTCAAAAAGATCCTCTGTCGAATATTCAGGACAAAACGCTGGACGAGAGGTCCTGCTGGTTCGAGAACAGGCTGTGGCCCGAACAACTCGAGACAGCGCCGAGGGCACTGTTTCTGCGAAGGGGTCCGGTGGGATAATATATCTCGGGTCAATAAAAACCGATTGGTTTTGGTCTTCCTCTTCTTCGCCCAACTCGCTTTCCGACTCGCTTGGCGGTGGGGCAACCGCAACAACGGCCTGAGGCAAACGCTCGGCTGCCTGCTTTGGCTCTTTTTCTTCGGACGCCTCATCGACCGGTTCGACCGGATCAGGATCAACGGGCTCCTCTTCCAAAGGCTCAGGCTCCGGTAAAGACGGCAAGGAGTCCGAAGGTGTATCGACGGCCGGCAGCTCAACGATTTCAATCGTTATCGGGCGATAACTCGGCGGCTTCGGAGAAAATTGCCAACTTGCAACCACGAAAAACGCAAAAGCGTGCAGCACAACTGTGCCGCATACGGCCCGCCAATCAAGCCCTATACTTTCAACCCATCGTTTCATGCCAACGGGACCGTAGAGCAAGACATGGATAACGGACACTAAACTTGTCGTAAGTGTCCGTATTCGCAATAGAAAGCACCCATTGGTTCAGTCGCGAATGCGTCGGCAGGTTGCGCTTGTAGGTGGTCATGATAGCCTCACGTGGTAAGGCAGAAGCCGAATCTTTAGGAGGCGCACGATATGAGCCTGACCGTTTCAACGGAATCCGAGTACGAGACAGACATCTTCGATGTTGTGGAGCAGGTGCTTGAACTGGCAGACTGGCAGCATGAAAGAGACGATGGCGATGCCGTTCAATGTGTTGCGCCGACACGTTGGGGCGAGATGGGTGCCCTGTTCGCTGCCCGCGAAGACCCGGCCGCGCTGCATTTTTCCCTCACACTCGACGTCAAACCCCAGGCTGCACGCAGGGCGGTTGTCAGCGAGCTGGTATTGATGATGAACGAGCGTCTCTGGCTCGGGCATTTTGATTATTGGATCGATGAGAATGTTATCATTTACCGCCATGCTTTGCCGCTTGCCGGTCGATCGGTGCCAGCTCTCGGTGAAATCCATGCGGTGATGGCTGCGGCCGTCGAGGCTGTGGAACGCTTCGTACCAGCCTGCAATTTTGTTGTGTGGGCGGGCAAAACCCCCGGTGAAGCTCTGGCCGCCGCTATGTTTGAAACCGACGGAGAGGCTTAAACTCCTCCATGGTGGCACAAAAAATTACGGTAGTCGGTGCTGGGCGTATGGGAACCGCCTTGATCACGGGGTGGCTTACAAGGCGCAGCCGGCCACATATCACCATTGTTGATCCCGAACCCAGCGCTCTCATACTTGCCACGGTTGAAGAGGAAAAACTTAAACTAAACCCCGAGCCGAGCCCCGCCGACGTACTGGTGCTCTGCGTAAAACCGCAAATATTTCGGTCAGTTTCCAAGAGCCTTACCGGGTGGATCGGTCCCAAAACGCTTGTTGTGTCGATTATGGCGGGGATCCGCCTAAAGCAACTAACCGCACACCTAGAGACCGAACGCGTGGTGCGTGCAATGCCCAATACACCCGGAGCCATCGGGCGCGGGGTCACAGCCATTTGCACCCCAGACGATTTGGCCAAAAAGGACCTAACGACAACGGAGCGCCTGCTAAAGCCCCTTGGTTATGTTGAGGGGCCCCTACCAGAAACCCAGATCTCGGCAATCACAGCATTGTCCGGATCTGGTCCTGCTTATCTGTTTTTACTTGTGGATGCGCTCGCAGGTGCCGGTGAGGCAGAGGGGCTCGATCCAAAGCTCGCCGAGAGATTGGCGCGGGAGACCGTCATCGGTGCCGCCGCCCTTTTGGAAGAGTCCGGCGCGAGCCCCGACGATTTGCGAAAAGCCGTTACTTCGAAAGGTGGTACGACGGAAGCCGCCCTCGACATCTTGATGCGCGGCGATGGGATGCCATCTCTGTTAAGGGAGGCCGTTCGTGCGGCAGCAACGCGCGAGCGGGCCTTGTCATCGGAGACCTGAACCATGCCACGTAAAACCACTGCGCAAGATCTGTCCAAGCGCGCATTTGATGCCGCACTTGAGCTGGCATCGGCCGGTGACTGGCAATCGGTTACCCTGCTCGATATCGCAACAGCTGCCGATTTATCCCTGTCGGACTTTTATGGCCTGGTCGATAAACAAACGCTTGTTGCAGCTATCCAACCCTGGGCAGATGCGGCGATGGCAGCCGACGAGATAGACCCAGCGGATTCCCCCCGTGAGCGTTTATTCGACGTAATCATGAAACGTTTCGAGGAAATGGAAACAAAGCGGACCGCGGTTTTAAGCATGCTACCCGGCCGCCCGAGCACACCGGCTGAGGTTCGAAATTTGCTGCGCGCCCGACGCAAAACAGCAGATTGGGCCCTGGCCTGTGCTGGCCTCGATGGCCATGGGCGTTTGGAAATGGCGGCAATGCGGCTTGGCGTGATGCACGCCTTACGCCAGACGGAGCTAGCCTGGCGCGAAGATGACAGCGGCGATTTTGCCCGCACCATGGCGACCTTGGATGCCGAGCTGCTATCAATTGAGGAACGCCTCTCGCAGCTGCGCCGTTTCTTTAAGCCGGGCCGGGCTAACGCGGAAGCTGCATCTCCACCCGAAGCCCCCCAAGCGGAGATGGGTGAAGCGTAACCTGTCCGCCGCTACGCTGGGCTGCGTCTCGGGCCAAAGCCAATCCAAGGCCTGTTCCCGGCAGATTTTGCGTTCGCGCATCGTTCAGTCTGGCGAAGGGCTTGAATGCCTCGTCGTACCGATCCGGCGGAATACCGGGGCCGTTGTCATCAACGATCACCTTGACCCAGTCCTCATCGCAGATCAGCGAGATTTCAGCTGCATCGCCATAGATAACAGCGTTCGATACCAGATTCGAAATTGCCCGTTTCATCATGAGAGGCTTGATAATGAGCTCCACATCGGGCGGCTGAACCAAACGAACGTCTCGCATGGCAAATCCGGAGACGATGTCATTCAGCAAGGCTGTTAAATCCGTTGGCGATGCCCGCTCGCCCTCATCGCCCTGGGCAAAAGCAAGATATTCTTCGAGCATGGCCTCCATCTCGGCAATATCCCCCCGCGCCGCTACAGTATCCGGCGTCTGTTCTTGCATGGCGAAGTGTAAATTGAGGCGTGAGAGGGGCGTTCTGAGATCGTGGCTGACCCCTGCAAGCATATGGGTCCGCTGTTCGGTAAATTTGATCAAGCGATTGCGCATTTCGATCATCGCATTCGCAGCCGCCCGTACCTCGCGCGCACCGGATGGGCGGAAACCCGCCATTTCCTGGCCACGGCCGAAAGCCTGGGCAGCTTCGGTCAGTTGCAGCATCGATCGGACCTGGTTGCGCAGAAATGCAAGTGCAGTGAAGGCCATCAACAGACTGAACAGGACAACCCAAACGATAAAAATGTGGCCATTGATGGCAATTGCCCGCTTGCGGTCCACAAAGACGCGCCGCATCTCGTCTGCGGCCGGAATATCTATGACAAGCGCATCGATGGATCGATCTAGCCTGACATTTGCGGCCCGGCCCAAACGCTCGTCAATCGCCCCGACAACGACATCTCGATATAAAAACCGCGATGCTAATGGCTGCAACTCCTGGCTTGGGGGCACATCACACTCGAACCGCAATCCAAGCGAGGCTGTTATAAACGCTTGGGCTGACAAGTTTCCCGGCTGCTCAGCGCACGTCCTGTCGATTAAAGCCACTTCCCGTGCCACCGACTGGGAGAGACGTGTATTCATGGACCGAAGATGGCCATTGTAATAATAGAGGGTCATCAGCGCGAGAATGATGGTGACGGGCAGTACCGTTAGGAGGACACTGCGGGCATAGAGCCCCTTTGGAAAAACATCCCGAAGCGGCACACCGGCCATTAAGTAGGTTCCCTGAGACTATAAAGCGTATTGCTTCGATCCCTGCCCACGCAATGGTAGCCCTTGGCGATCAGAATACCATCGCAATCCCGTTTCCATCGGTCACTATGGCAATGCTCCAGAACGATGCCCCTGGGAAACAGGCTTAACGGTGCCTCCTCAAAAAAAGCAGCAAGCACGCGATCCTCATACCCCTCTATATCGATCTTAAGAAGATCAACTGTATCTATCCCGGCGTCCTCAACCACGGATCGGAGGGTCCGCAAGGGTACCGAAATCATCGCAGCGCCATCGACCTTATGCTCCAGGCTCGCCTGACCCAGCTGTTTTGGAACGTAGAGATCAGACGACGCATTTTCCGCGCCGATCGCGCAATTCCAAAACTTGCACACTGGGCCATTGGGCCGGTTAAGGTTCAACTTTTCCAGATTGGTGACCAGCCGCTCAAAAAGCCTTGGTTGTGGTTCGGCAGCAATCAGAACACCGCCCCGCATAATCGAAGCGATACGGAGGGCAAAAAGCCCGGCATTTGCGCCGATATCGATCACAACACCGCCTTTTGGCGGCAGAAGTTTCGCGGCAAACTCGATCTCGCGCCTTGCATACCGATCAGGTCTTAGCAATGCCTTGATTTCACTATTATTATTACGCAGATAGAGGCGCGCTCGAAGCCCAAAAAGGGTAACATCCAGCGGCCCTTTATTGAGCGCTCGCAGGGCATGCGCCATAATCCTACGTGCCCGACCACGCCCAAGCACAGTGTTTTGCGAAAGGGTAAGGACCAATCGCGTTAAAACCCCCGGCGAGAAGGTTCCGTGCGGCAGGTTGGCGAGCACATTGGCCATGGGACCCTCGTTTCATCAATCCGGCATCAGCCGATACCCGACACCACGTACCGTCTGCAAGTGAATAGGCTCCCTTGGGTCGGGTTCAATCTTTCGACGCAGTCGCGTGACCTGAACGTCGATTGAGCGCTCCAATCCATTCGAGGCACGCGCAGCCAAGTCCTGGCGCGTGACCGGTTCACCAACATGTTCAGCAAGCAGACTTAGCAATTGCCGCTCGGCCTCGGTGAGATGCACGCGTTTGTCACCGGATCTCAAATCTCCACGAACGGGATCGAAAACGAGGCCTGACAGCCGAATCTTCTCCGGCACAGCATCCCGCTCAGACCGACGGAGAATAGACGCAATCCGCAGGGAAAGCTCCTCAGGTTCGAACGGCTTTGACAAATAGTCGTCGGCACCATGTTTGAGCCCAGCGATCCGATCGGAAACCAATCCGCGGGCAGTCAGGACGATAACTGGCAATTGGCTCGTTTTCCGCAGGCGCTCCAGAAAGGAGAATCCATCCTCGCCCGGCATCATGACGTCCAGCACCACAAGATCGAAGTCCAAACCGTCCATCATGCCCTGGGCAGTTTCAGCGTCGTGGGCCGTTGTGACGCGGTAACCACCGGTCGATAAAAACCGCTTGAGAAGGCCTCTTAGGCGATCGTCATCGTCGACGACGAGCAAGTGCGGTGCCTCAGCCATCCCGCCCCTCCTCGGCAATAAGTTCCAGAATTGTACGGGCACCGGACACATGCTCCGCGCCAGCATTGCGGTAAGCAGGCCGCAATGCGTCCCGAAGGGCTGCCAGAATAGGTTGCATCAAAATCTCAGCTTCATCGCTTAAGCTCAAATGCCGCCGCCGGGCATCTTTTCGGGTCGGGTTTTTATCCAGCAAGCCCCGCCGGTCTAGACGCCCAAGCAAGCGGGCGCAGGTCGGTACCGTTAAGCTAAGCTGATCGCGCACCTCGGACACGGTCGTCCCCGGCTGTCCATGGAGAATGATGAGAATATCAAGTTCACTCCGCGACAGATCAGCCCGTTTGATTTCGCTGGCAACTGCAGCTGCAAGCCTGCGTTCTGCCGAGAGGATCAAGGCCGCGCCTCGGTCAAGCTCCTCGTCGCGCAGGAATAACCGGCTATCGAGCGGTCGCGCATTGGGCGCAGATCTGTTGACTTCCGTAGGCACCCTCTGAGAATGAGACACAAACGGGACTTAGTGCAAGCAGAGGCGAGCAGAACATGGCGTTCATTCCATATGACGACAGGGACGGATTTATCTGGATGGACGGTGAATTCGTGCCCTGGCGAGAAAGTAAGGTCCATGTCCTTACCCATGGCATGCACTACGCTTCGACAGTGTTTGAAGGAGAGCGGGCCTATTCCGGTGAGATTTATCGCTCACAGCAGCACTCACAACGCCTTGAAACATCGGCTAAAATTCTAGGCTTTGATTTGCCTTTTACCGTGGATCAAATCGAAGATGCCAAACGTGAGGCGCTCGAACGCTCTGGATTGGAAAACGCCTATGTCCGCGCGTTTGCTTGGCGTGGGTCAGAGCAAATGGGCATTTTGGCAACGGAAACCTCGGTTCGCCTGGCGATTGCGTGCTGGCATTGGGGGGATTATTTTGCGGACAAAATGGCCGGCATACGAATGACCAACGCCGCCTATGCTCGCCCGTCACCCGAAACAGCTCCGTGCCATGCCAAGGCGTCGGGGCTTTACATGATCTGTACGATCTCGAAGGAAAAAGCGCACCAGGATGGCTATGCCGACGCCTTGATGCTCGATCATGAGGGATATGTCGCCGAAGCAACGGGTGCGAATATTTTCTTCACCCGAGATGGTGCGATCCATACGCCAACCGCGGACCGTTTTTTAAATGGAATCACACGCCAGAGCGCGATCCGCCTCGCAAAAGCGCGCCAGATTGATGTTGTGGAACGCCGCATTGGTCCTGAGGAATTGTCCAGCTTTGACGAGTGTTTCATTACAGGGACAGCGGCTGAAATCACCCCCGTGAAGGAGATTGCAGAGCATCGGTTCAATCCGGGGGAGATCAGCGAAGTGCTGGTTGAGGACTATGATAAGGTGGTGAACCGTAAAATGACGCTTGATTGGGATTAGACTTGGCGCAAAGCGTCGGCCAGCGATACCGCGCTCTCAAAAGCAGCTTCGACACGCCCGCGTAGGCACCAATCGCCACAGGCAGCAAATTTCAAATCATGGTCAATCAGAAAGGGTTGGCCGGCAGCTTTCGGGACACTTGCATAGCGCCATCGATGGAGGGCGATATGCGGTGCTTCAGCCACATCTATGCCGGTCAAATGATCGAAGGTTGAAACCAGCGTCGCTGTTACAGCGTCTGGATCATCTTCCAAGTGAGCCTCAGCCCAAGCGTTATTGGATTGAATCAAAAGAGAAATACCAGATGGCCGGCCAGGTTTGTCCGAATTTAGGGCCATCCAGCCAATCGGGCTGTCATCGACCTTGGCACCCGACCAAGGCAGGTCTGGCCGTTCCTCAAGCCCCACCATTAAGGTGAAACAGCCGGCCATCTCGGTCTGCTCCAGGCGCGCCATATGGGCAAAGCCCACGGGGGCAAGCGGGATCGCCTGCGGAGCCGGTACGGCGCTGACAACCCAGTCGAAGGGGCCGACAGGATCGGCATCTTCAGCCAGAACCTGCCACCCTGCCCCGGTTTGCGCCAAGCCAGTGACCCGGGTTTTGCCGCGGATATCCAGGCCCGTCGCAATCGCCTTGCAAAGCGTGTTCATGCGCGGCGCTGCAACGTAAATGAGGGCCTCATTTTTGGGCGTGAGGGCCTCACCATCTGAAGACAGATAAACGCACCTGTCCGTCCACTCCACAACCTGGCCATCGGCAAGGTAGCCAGCAAGGCTTTCGCGGAAGCGATCCGACGTCACGGTGAAAAATTGTGCACCATGATCAAACTCGTAATCGCCAGCATAGCGGGTCGACATTCGGCCCCCGACACCGCGCGACTTTTCGAATATCTTCACATCCGCCACAGTTTCGAGTTGCTTGGCGAGGGTCAAGCCGGCGAGACCCGCGCCTATAATGGCGATTTTCATGGACGACCCCCTCTTCTAACCGGGACTGTCACCCCCTCTGGACAATTGGCCGTGATTTGTCGAGAGCCCGACTTTTGCGAGAGGGTTTGCCATCGCCATAGAACAGGATCAACGCGAAGGATCGCACAACCTTGTTAGGCCTAGGCGAGAGGCTGGAAACATCCTATTTACCTCAGCAGCCAAGACTTGCGCCATTTGCCGAATAAAAAATGACAAAAAATCAGTGCTATAAATTTTCAGTCGCACCCATGATGGATTGGACGGACCGTCACTGCCGCGCTTTCCATCGTTGTCTGACGCAAAAGGCTCGGCTGTGGACCGAAATGGTGACGGCGGATGCGGTGATTCATGGAGATCGAGACCGGTTGATCGGCTATTCGCCCGCTGAACATCCCATCGTATTACAGCTTGGTGGTTCAGATGCC
The DNA here is from genome assembly GCA_038532405.1 of Pseudomonadota bacterium. GTDB lineage: Bacteria > Pseudomonadota > Alphaproteobacteria > Caulobacterales > Hyphomonadaceae > CALLCD01. The sequence goes on from JBCBAO010000025.1 coordinate 8,761, forward strand.
CACAAGATGGCTGAGGCTGCCATGATTGGGCAAGCCTATGGTTATGATGAGGTCAATATAAATTGCGGATGCCCATCCGACCGGGTGCAATCTGGGTCCTTTGGAGCCTGTCTCATGGCAGAGCCGAAAACAGTCGCGGATTGCGTGTCGGCCATGGGCGAGGCCGTCACCATCCCGGTCACCGTGAAGTGTCGTATCGCGATTGATGACCTCCCTGCCCGCGAGACCCTTTTTGGCTTTGTGGAGCAGGTTGCCGATGCTGGATGCTCGGTGTTCACAATCCATGCCCGCAAGGCTTGGCTAAAGGGACTTTCGCCGAAGGAAAACCGGGATATTCCGCCGCTGGATTACGACCTCGTCGCCGACTTGAAAGCGATACGACCCGATTTGACCATCGTCTTGAATGGCGGTTTGCAAGACTTGGACACCTGCAAAACCGAACTGAATCGGTTTGATGGGGTGATGCTCGGCCGGGCCGCCTATCAAACGCCTGCCCTGCTGGCGGACGTAGACAGGGTTCTTTTCGGCGACGACACGCAGACAGATGTCTTCAAAGCCCTCGACGCCTACAGGCCCTATATGGCCGCCGAACTCGCCCGGGGAACGCGCTTGCATGCCATGACGCGGCATATGCTCGGCCTGTTTGCCGGACGCCCCGGGGCGCGAGCCTATCGCCGGCATATATCAGAGCATGCCACACAGCCAGGATCTGACCTCGCTGTGTTGGACGCGGCGGTTGAGCAGGTGATTGATGCTGAGCGTCGGTCGGCTGCCGCCTAATCGAGCACCGATGGCCAGTTTGCATCGCCCTGGACGATGAACTGATCCCGCTCAGCAAGCCATTTCTCCTTAATATTCCGATTGATATTCAAATACAGCTTGCCGTCCTTGATATGCCATTGGCGGGCATCGCCTTTTGCTGTTTTGCCTTGGGCCACGGCCCAGGCACAATACCCACCATATTGCGGTGCATAGGCAGCCGGATCGGCGAGGAAGGTGTCCAGATTTTCCTGGGACGCAAATTTCCAGGTCGCGCCCATATATTCAGTGGAGAAATCATCGGACCCACGCTGGGGCTCCCCATCGGTAAAATAGGCAACGGTATCATACCCCTGTACGGCGGTACTGGAAAAGCGCCCGGTATAGACCGGATCCTGCTCGGCAAAGGCGGCGGGGGCTGCGGCGATTGGCGCGAGGCCGATTACAATAGCGGCAACCAGGCTGCGATAGGTCATCGAATATATCCCTCTATCAGATGATGAACGGTTCTGACCAAACTTATCGATCAGGCGAGCATTTCCGTCACCTCAACACGTCTGACGAGCGATCACTATAATGTGCAATGACGGCATCGGAGAAGGCACGCGTGCGCGCCGATATGCGGCGTGTCGGCGGATAGACGAGATAGATCGCCATATCGGACCACGCATAATCGACCAGGACAGGCTCCAATTGGCCGGCATCGAAATACGGCTGGAGTATAAAATCCGGCTCGACCACAAAGCCACACCCATCGGCGGCAAGGGAGGCCACAAAATCGCCATTGCTGGCAAAAACACGGATCGGCGGCTGAATGCGGCCAACCTCACCACCCGGCCCCCAATATCGCAGCACCGCCGACGGATCGCGGCCCCGATATCGCAGGCAATCGAGCGATTGAAGGTCGCTGGGGTGGTCCGGATGGCCATTTGCTTGCCAGAAAGAAGGGGACGCTGCGGCGATGTGGCGAACAGGGCCGAGCTTGCGGGCGATTAAACGGGAGTCGCTCAAGCGCCCAATCCGAACGGCCACATCTACGCCCTCTTCAACGAGATTGACCTGGCGGTCGGAGAAATCGATATCGAGGTCGAGGCCTGGGTTTGACCGGACAAAATCGGCAAGAAACGGCTTGAGTTGCGCAAGGCCATAGGACAGCGGCGCAGCAATCTTAAGCTTGCCGGTTAAGGCCTGCTGATCTGAGCGGACGGCGGCCTCTGCCTCACCGAGGGCGTCAAGTATATCCTCCGCACGCTTCAGAAATGCCTCGCCAGCGTCAGTTAAGCTCATCTGGCGTGTTGTCCGCGCAATCAATTGCACACCAAGGCGGGCTTCAAGATCAGCGAGACGTCGGCTGATGGCGGATTTGGCCAGGCGCTTTTGCTCTGCCGCGCGGCTGATGGACCCAGCACGGGCGATTGCAACGAAGGTTGAAAGCTCTTCAAACCGACTCATTGTTTCAATTTATAGAACAATGATTTGAGAATTACGATTCTTTTATCTGGTATTGAGATCACTAATTTCCTTTTATCGGCGACGCGGCTCGCCGCGCAACACAAGGAAAATCGACCATGTCTGACATCGCTTCCCTCTCGATCCTCAATGTTCAGGCCAGCGGCCGGCGCACCCACTCGGTCAGCCGCAGCCTGAGCGACGAGGTGATTGCAGCCCTGGGCACCGGCGGAGCGGACCTGAAAGTCATCCAGCGGGACCTTCTGGATGGCATCCCCTTTGTCGATGAAAACTGGATTGGTGCGAATTTTACGCCCATTGAGCAGCGCACGGCGGAACAATCGGCCACGCTGGCCTTCTCAGACCAGCTTATCGAAGAAGTTGAAGCGGCGGATGTGCTTATCATCGGAAGCCCGATCTATAATTTCGGTGTTCCAGCTGCCTTAAAGGCCTGGGTCGACCAGATTGCCCGGGCCCGAAAAACCTTCGCCTATACGGAAAGCGGCCCTGTGGGCCTGTTAGAGGGCAAGCGGGCCATTCTCGTCGTCACCAGCGGGGGAACCGAGGTTGGCTCCGACATAGACTTTGCGACCGGGTATCTGCGCCACGTCCTTGGTTTTGTCGGCATACATGATGTCGAACTCGTCACCGCGGACCGTCAAATGGCCGACGCTGAAGCCGCACGGGCGCGTGCATCGGACCAGATTGCGGCCCTCCTCCCCCTCACAACGCGATAAAAAGGCGTTTGCTATGTTGAAATTGCGATCAGAAATCGACCGCGGGAAAGCCAATCTCGGCTGGCTCGATAGCCGCCACAGCTTTTCCTTCGGCCACTACCACGACCCCGATCATATGGGCTTTCGCAAGCTGCGGGTCATCAATGAAGACAAAGTTGTTCCAGGTGGCGGCTTTGCTGAACATGGGCATGCGGACATGGAGATTATTTCCTATGTTCTGGATGGTGCGCTGGCTCACCAGGACAGCCTGGGAACAGGATCGACCATCCGTCCGGGTGATGTGCAGCGCATGAGCGCTGGAACAGGGATCCGGCATAGTGAGTTCAACGCCTCCAAAGACAAGCCGGTCCACTTTCTGCAAATCTGGCTTGAACCGGATCAGCGCGGAATTGATCCGAGCTATGAACAAAAGACCTTTGGCGATGACCGACGCGGCGGACTGAAACTCGTCGCGTCCCCCACGGGTCGGGACGGATCGCTCACACTCCACCAGGACGTGGACCTTTATGCGTCGATCCTGGAGCCTGGAGATATGGTGTCCCATAGTTTCGCATCCGATCGGCATGGTTGGATCCAGGTCGCGCGGGGCGGTATCGAAATCGATGGACAGACCTTACAGCCCGGCGACGGGCTGGCGATCTCAGAGCGTTCGGAAATTTCCATAACGGCCCTCATTGATGCCGAGTTCCTGTTGTTCGATCTGGCCTGAGATCGGACGTCTCCCCGGAGCCCTTGGCAGGCTCCGGGGATTTTGGGCCTTGATGGCTAGGCAAGGCTGACGACCATTGCTATTTTCGTCCTATGAATTGGGGACCCATAGCACAATATCTTGCGGCTCTATTCTTAGCCGCAGCCGTCTCGCTGGCCACAGGTGGACGGGCGCACGCCGAGCCGCGCCTTGCCCTGGTGATCGGCAACGGAGAATACACTGCGGCAGATTGGGAGCTGAACAACCCGCCAAATGACGCCGAACTGATGGCGTCGACACTCGAAGATGTCGGCTTCGACGTCGCGCTCGAAACCGATTTGACCCGATCTGAAATGGAAGCGGCATTTCAAGACTACGGCGCGCGGCTTCGTGCGGCGGGTCCGGACGCCGTTGGCGTTTTCTTCTTCGCCGGACACGGCATGGAATCCCACGGGTTCAACTATCTCATTCCAATCGACGCCGAACCGACAACGGGCATGGACCTTCTCAACCAGGCCCCTCGCTTGAATGATCTGCTTCAATACCTTCGCCGTGCGGACAATGCCGTAAATATTGTCATTCTCGATGCATGCCGGACAAATCCCCTTCCAAGCGAGCGCATGGGCAGCGACTATGCAGGTGGCTTGCGCGCGCCCAAGGAAACCGATGGTTTGCTTTATGCCTACGCAACGGAGCCCGGCTACACCGCCAAGGATGGGACAGACCAGAACAGCCCGTATACCTCCGCCCTCGTCGATCTTATGCCGAGGCCAGGATTGCATGCCGAAATCATGCTAAAGCGCGTGCGCGACGCGGTGAGCAAAGCCACGGCCGGCAGCCAATGGCCCTTCTACAACAGCGGATTAAGCTCCGTTGACGTGTACTTTGGCGGCGAGAACGCCCGCGAACATGAACGTGTCATGGCCGAGCATGATGCCTTTGCCGCAGCCGATGGTGACCCCTGTGCCTTCAGGGATTTTGCGATCAATCATCCAAACTCGAAACTGGCCAAAATTGCCGTCACGCTCTCTGCAAAATGCCCGTCCGGGCGGGCCACACGCAAAGATCTCGCCCCCTTCCAACGCTCAGACCAGGAGCGCGAGCAGGTGATCGACTTCGGATCGGCGGACGGCGAAAATGGCAATGACGGCCAGTGCAGCGACCGGCGCTTTATGGGCGACGGCATGAGCCTGCCACCCTGGAGCCCGCTCCATGTCCGGCGGGATGCAACCGATTGCGAACAGCTCTGGAACGCGGGGAAGATCGAAGTTCGGACCCAGGAACGCCTGGGCCTCGCCAATATCGATCGGGTCTACGACACAATCGACTTTGGGATCGACGCGTCCAGTTGGGCGAATGACGGGCAATGTGACGATCCACGGTTCGAAGGCTCCGCAATGGCACGCGCGCCAAGCGAAACCGGGCGCGACAGATCCGATTGCCTGGTCGCATACCTCGCCAAATCGATCCTGCTCGCCGAGGGCCAGAACCGTTCCCTTCCGGATTAGTATGCGCTTTCTAAAAATGGCTGATATTTCCAGCGGCATAGGCCGACCTGCATCGATCTGTGGGCGGCAAAGGACAATTAGGAGATATCCCCATGGCGAACGAAAAAGCCAAATCCCTTCGTGATCGCGGCGCGGAACTGGAAGCACAAACACGCGACGTTGCCCAGAAAATCTGGCTTGCTGGCCTTGGGGCTTATGGCCGGGCATTTTCAGAAGCGATCGAAAACGCACAGAAACTGAACGAGGGCACAAGCGAGCTCTTCGAAGATCTGGTCGAGCGCGGCACCGAGATCGAAACTGACATGAAGACCCGCCTGACATCTAATGAGCGGGTTCAGCAGGCAACAGCCGGCGTAACAAAAGTTACCGAAACCGCCCTAAGGCTCCAGCGCGAGCAACGCGAACGCTTTGAAGCACGCATGCAGCGCATGCGCACTGTTCTCGGTTTCAATTCCGACGCCAAAGCCGATGATTTGAGTGCCAAACTCGATCGCCTCGAAGATGAGATCGCGGCATTGAGCGCAACGGCCACCAAGAAAACATCCGGACCGAACAAAGACGTTACGGCACGTCTTGCACGTTTGAGCGCTGAAATCGACGCGATTGCGGGGACAAAGGCACCGGCCAAGCGGAAAGTGACAAAAAAGCCAGCTGCGAAGAAATCAGCTGCCACAACCGCAAAGAAAACGGCAACGGCGAAGGCC
>JBCBAO010000026.1:0-14572 GCA_038532405.1 Pseudomonadota bacterium
ATCCATTGCAACATCAAGGCCCTGGGGAGCATGGAGCGTTTCTTCAAGAACTTCGCTCTCAACGGGAGACGTGCGCCAGGCTCGTCGGGCATGCTGAAGATATTCGTTCCGCAAGATTCGAAAGAGCCAAGGCTTCATTGGCGCTCCGCATTCGAACGTATCGACTGCGGTCCACGCTTTTAGACAGGCCGATTGCGCCAAATCATCGGCCAGGGCATGGTCACGGCAGAGACTTCTGGCAAAGGCTCGCAAATCTGGGATCAAAGCTTCCAGTTCGTCGACGAATGACCATGACTTATCTTCAGGCACAGCGGCTTTAGACATTCGCCCACTCCATCGTCAGTGTCCTTTGCGTTTGCGCTCCTCGGCTCGAAGCTTTGCAATCAAGTTCTGGAACCGCTCGGGCACCTCTTCTTGTACAACTGACTCGTATGGTGCTCTGAGGGTGTCTTGCACGGGGTCGACCGTGCCAGATATAGGGTCTGTCTGGGATTTGCTGCGCGATTTTCCCGGTGCCTTGGCCAATATACCAACTCCCGTCGCAAATACTTGATGCTATATTCATGCTCCATCCCACCTCAAATGGCAAATACCCTTTTAAGTAGATAAAACTTAGCTCTACTTAGTAAATATTCTATTTCTGCGGGCATTCACCCTTGCAAAAAAAGACCGACGCAATGCGAATGCGCCGGCCGAGATATGGGATTGGAGTAACTAAGTAGAGGCCTCAGTTGTCAGCAATATGCGCACGCCGCAAAAGCCGTTCCAAAAAAGTTCGAAAAAAGAAAAGGAACCAATTCGGACCTTCGCGCATATGCCCAGGGAGACACCAGAAGGGTTATCCAAAATGCCGTTGCATCACAGTGAAAACGAGCCGCGCCACATCGAGCCGCGTCGGTACCACCGTATCCAGTCTAGAACGCTAGGCCATGTTCAGATAGCCGGGCAACAAAGTATGCTTGCCGCAGTGGTCGTCGATTGGTCCGCCGCCGGTGCCCAAATCAAATTGCAGTCGGAGATTAAACTACCGTCCATTTTCAACTTCTACCGGACAGGCTTTTCCGGCGATCCGATCGGAATCATGTGCCAGTTGAAATGGCAGATTGGGAAAAGCGTAGGCGTTGTTTTCATTCCCCAGGCCGGCAACGCCAGAGCATAAACCGGGATTTTAAGTGATGCCCTGGCCAGACTTGATGATTGGCAAATCTCGAACCCTCTGCCCGGTCGCCGCAAAAATCGCGTTGGTGACAGCTGGCGCTATGGGCGGGGTTCCAGGTTCCCCGCCGCCACCAACCTTGGCACCACTGTTGATAAGCGTGACGCTTATCTCGGGGGCTTCATCAATACGCAGCATTTCGTAGTCATGGAAATTCGACTGAACCACAGCACCATTTTGAATTGTGATGCGCCCGTAGAGGGCGGCAGTCAGGCCGTAGATAATTCCACTTTCAATTTGCGCCGTAAATCCATCGGGGTTCATGACATAACCGGGATCCGCCGCACTGAAGACATGGGTTACACGCGGTTGGGGACCCGTCGCATCAACGCGCGCGACCTGAGCAACGATTGTTCCGAAAGAATCGACAATCGCAATCCCCTGGCCGTGACCATCTGGAAGCGGTGCTCCCCAATCCGCCGCCTCAGCCGCCGCATCGAGGGCCGCAAGATATCGAGGCGAGCCTTCGAGCAACTGCCTGCGAAACTCATATCCATCCCGGCCCGCTTGGTGGGCCAATTCGTCTATAAAGCTCTCGATAAAGAATCCGTGCTGGGTATGGTCAACCGACCGCCAAGGTCCAAAGCGAATATGATGTTCGCTTTTTGTGTAGTGAATGAACTGGTTCTCAATGTCGTACGGAATATGCGATGCCTCGGGTGGATCGTGCTTCTGGACAAATTGGTTATCCCAGGCAATCGGTTGTCCAGCCTCATCCAACGCCGCCGTGAAGCGGCTGACGGCAGCCGGCCGGTAATAGTCCTGTGTCGTGTCCTCTTCACGGGACCAGATCATCTTTATGGGAACGTCAAACTCGCTGGCAATTTCAACGGCCATCAACGGGTAATCGGTCATCGCGCGCCGACCGAACCCGCCCCCGAGAAACACATTGTGAATCTCTACATTGTCGCGATCAATGCCCACCATTTTAGCGATTTCGTTGCGAATACCGAGCGGGTTCTGCAAACCGGACCAGAGATCAACTTTGCCATCTCTTACCCAAGCCGTTGCATTCAAAGGCTCCATGGCCGCATGGGCGAGAAACGGAACCGTGTATTCCGCGCCATAAGTTTTATCAGATGCCCCAATGATACGGCGTGCTTGGCCAGTGGAGACATCTTTCTTTTCATCGCCAGCTTCGATCGCCTGATCCATGGCCGTACGCAATTGGGCGAATACGGCCGCTTCATCCATTCGACTGCCGGACGTTTCGGACCAACGAACGTTCAGCGCGCTGATCGCCTGCTGCGCCTGCCAATATCCATCGGCAACAACGGCAACAAACGATCCTTTGTTAAGCACTTTGATAACACCCGGCATGGCTTCGGCAGCCGTTGCGTCAAGGTCGACAACATCTGTGCCGAGCACGGGCGGGCCCATGACAGCAGCGTATTTCATACCGGGCAGGTCGACATCGATTCCAAAGGTTGCAGATCCATCGACCTTGGACGGAATATCAAATCTTTTGAGCGGCTGCCCCATCAACCGAAACTCATCGGCGGTTTTCAAGCGCGGTTGAGTGGGCGGCGCATATCGGCCAGCTTGAGCCGCAAATCTGGCATAGGGTTCGGACCGGCCAGTTGCATCATGGTGGACATGCCCAAGCTCGGTTCGAATATCCTTGGACGGAACATTCCAAGCTTTCGCGGCAGCCTTGACAATCATCTCGCGAGCGGCCGCGCCAGCAATGCGCATTCCACCCTCGCCGGTAAATCGAACAGCCGTACTGCCACCAGTAATCTGTAACCCCATAGCTTGGGTGATCGATAGAAATGCGCCATTCAGCGTATCCTGCACAATCCCCGGAACGTTCAGATCTCCTGCCAGATACTCCCGCGCAAGTATGAAATTGGCATAAGCTTCGTGAGCCGGTGCTTGTTCCCAAGCTACCTTGTTCCAGTCAGCATCCATCTCATCGGCCAACATCTGGGCCATAACGGTCAAAACACCCTGCCCCATTTCGCTATGTGGAACGATGGCAGTAACCGTATTATCCGGCGCGATTTTAACCCAAACATTGACGAGCGTTTCTCCGGCATCCGTCATCATATCGGCAAGTCTAGGTGCCCGATGTCCTGGACGGATCGCAACGCCGACGGCCAGAGCTCCGCCAGTCAAAACACCGGCAGTAATGACCCCGCGGCGTGTCCACTTACCCATTGTCCGGCCCCTCTTCGGTGGAATTTTGCAAAGCGGAAGCAGCTGTCTTTATGGCGTCACGAATCCGACCATAGGCACCACATCGGCAGATGTTTCCCCGCATCGCCTCATCAATATCTTGATCGCTCGGATCCTTAGTTTGTGCCAACAAGGCCGCAGCCGACATCAATTGGCCCGATTGGCAATATCCGCATTGGGGAACCTGGTGTTCAATCCAGGCCTCTTGCAACACGTGAAGCGTGCCGTCTTCAGATTTCAGACCTTCAATTGTTGTTACATTCGAACCTTCGGCCGCAGCCAATGGCGTTGAGCATGAACGCACTGGCTCACCATCAAGATGCACGGTACAGGCCCCGCATTGGGCAATTCCACATCCGAATTTTGTGCCAGTCAATTTCAACTGTTCGCGGATCACCCAGAGCAATGGTTGATACGGATCGACATCGACAGAGCGCAGCTGTCCATTGATCAAAAACGTTATCACGATGGATTACCCTTTGATTTACATTTTAAACGAAATTGATTTGATTCAGAATATGCTAAATTGGCCTCAAACCCAAGTCGTTTTTGAGTGAACCCCAGCATCAAAGCCAAAAGCGTCAGAGAAAATTCTACTTTAAATTTTTTTCTGCAGAAATTTGGCGAAATATGGCCAAAAATTCGTCCTTATGGGGATTTTTACATCTTAAAGTAATCGTTCTGAAATCCTATTCCGCTACTTCTGCTTGTGCTGATCGAAGTGAAACGCTTGCTGATCTGCATAAGGAAAGGAAATCCGAAATGAAAAAAATTCAACTCTTGGCAGCAGTAGCTGCTGCTGCTGCACTCGCAGCACCAACATATGCTGTTACGGCAGACTCTTCAGCGGGCGCAGAAATTGTCGCTCCCCTGCAGATCTCCAACACGACTGCTCTGTACTTCGGCACGATTGCCCCAAGCCTCACCTCGGCTGATACGGTCGTTGTCGCTGCTAACGGTGCCAAGTCTTGTGGTGCTGAGCTGACTTGCTTGACGGAAGATCACACCGCAGCCGCTTTTGCTGTAACGGGTGAAGCCGATCTGTCCTATGGCATCACGCTGCCAACATCCGTTTCTATCTCGAACGGTACGCAGTCCATGACTGTCAACGCTTTCTCTGGTTCGCAAACCAGCGGAACACTGGTGTCCGGAAACGACACTTTTACCGTAGGCGGAACACTTAACGTCGCAGCCAACCAGGCCGCTGGCGAATACACCGGAACGTTCACCGTCACTGTGGAATATCAGTAAGTGAACCAGCGCGGGGCCCGGAACCATCGCACCGGGCCCCGCATACTGTTCTGCAGCAATCAACCAAAGGACCTATGCCATGCGTACACGCACACTTTCGGTCATCTGCATCGCTGCAACGCTATCAGCCGCAGCGATAGCACAAGACGACGACCCAAACCTTGCCGGCGGATCCGCCGACCCTGAGTTTGAAGGCAATGCTGGCGCAATTGTCTTAAACGGATTAACGATAACAACGCGCCAGGACCTCGATTTCGGGGTCATAGCTCCAAGCATCACCGAATTCGGCACAGTATTTGTCGAGCGCGGCGGCAACAATAGATCTGTATGCGGATCTACTCTCGTTTGCCTTGAGCCAGGCAACCGCGCGCGCTTCACCGTTTCTGGCGATCCCCTCCGCTTCGTTCTGTATGAGGACCCGGGGTCGATCACTGTCTCCGACGGTTCAGGCAATACCATGGTTGTCGACAGCTTCTCAGGCGCTGGTAGTGGCAACGATACCAGCTGGAGAGGGCGGCAACGGATTCGCGCGAATGGCATTGTTCGCTTCAATGTTGGCGCAACACTGCACGTCAAACCAAACCAACCGCCCGGTATCTATACCGGTGCACTAAATTTTTCCGTTGAGTACGAATAATCTGTAAACTGTAGAGTAGGACCTCCCCCATGTACCGCGTCTCCAAGCTTCTCGCCGCCGTCTCAATTGGGGTTTTGGCCCTTAGCGTAGCCCCGCCCGCCACAGCCGAAGTTCTAATTGCGCCCACACGTGTCGTGCTTGAGCGCGGCGAGCGCTCAGCCGAACTCATCGTAGTTAACAAGGGCGATGAAGAAGCTGCCTTTCGGGTCAGCATCGAGAACCGACGCATGCTGATGGACGGCTCCATGGAGGCTGCCGAGTCCACTGAGCCTGGCGAACAATTTGCCAAGGATCTGATACGATATGCGCCGCGGCGGGTTGTCCTGGAACCGGGCGGACGCCAGACCATCCGCGTTTCAGCCAGCCTAAGCGGTGATTTGGAGCCCGGCGAATACAGATCGCATCTCCGCCTAATGTCTGCACCGCTCAGCGCCGGGCGCAGTTTGGAGAGCGCAACAAATACCGAAGTAGACGGCCTATCAATCCAATTGATTGCAATTCGCTCACTGACGATTCCCGTCATTCTCCGCGTTGGCGATTTGGAGGCCGATGTCAGCATAGACACGCTCGATGTAAGAGACGGCGACAGCGAGAATGAAATGCTGCTGGTCGCAAGGCTCTCTCGCGATGGCGGTCGCTCCGCCTATGGCGACATCAAGATCTTCGTCGATGATGAGCCCGAGCCGGTTTATTTCGCCCGCGGCATCGCGATTTATACACCGAATGCAGAAAGGGATGTCATTCTGCCCCTGCCGACGGCGATACATGAGCGCTTGACGGGAAAGAATGTGCGCATTGCCTATGTCTCGTCTAACCCCCAAGCCCCGGGTGTAATCGCAGAATATTCAACGCGACTGCCATAGGCATCAGCCACCGCCGGTCCGGCTGGAACCATGTCCCTTCACCAAAAACTTTGTGCCGTGCTCGCCGCGATCACTACAGCTGCGAGCGCAAATGCGCAATCGGAGGATCCGTTGGCACTGTTGTTTGGCGACGATTCCCAGATCGATGGCGGGCAGGTTGACCAGGCCGGCGAGGACGACCTCAGCATCGCGCAACTTATGCTGCGCGATCTGAAGGTTTCGAGTGCAATCCCGGTCTACGCGTTAGAGAGCGGGCCATGTGTTCTGTTTTCGACAATTGTCGAGGAGCTGGAATTTCCAATCGAGTCCAGCGGCACTGGACAATGGACCGGCTGGTTCATATCGCCAAACCGCACGCTTGAATTCGACGAAATCGCTTCAACCGCGAAGATATCCGGAAGCAAGATCACTCTTGACCCCGCCAATGTTCGCAGCACGCCCGACGGGACTTGCGTCGGGCTATCTGCTCTCACGCGATTATTTCCAATCGAGATTTCATATAAGCCACGGCTCTTGCAAGTGATCGTGGAACCGCGGGAAATTTTGCCCATTGAGGCGCGTCTGGAGCGAGAGGCGGCGCGTGAAGCATTGTCTCGAACAGGTGAAAGTCCGATCCCGGATTATCCCGTACTTGAAAATCCTTATCGCTGGCTCGACTGGCCTGTGGCGGATGTCGCAATTGATGCATCGGCAGGCGCATCCAGCAGGGTTGAAAACCGTATAGACCTCGAAGCGGCTGGCGACTTTCTGAAAGCAACTGCCCGGCTTCGCACAGTTAATGGCAATGATGATCGGTTTGAAGATACACTGCGATTTACCTTGAGCCGGTCGAGTGCTGAAGCAAAGGAGCTTGGCCCCTTAAAGGCCCGCCAGGTTGCGGTTGGCGACATCGCTACGCCTTCCCTCGCATTGCTCTCCCCCAGCCGCACCGGTGCCGGGTTCATTGTCACCAACCGGTCGGCCTTAAGCGCCGATATGTTTGATTCCACTGAAATCCGGGGCCCCCTCCCGAATGGATGGGAGGCCGAACTCTATGAGGGTGAGCAACTCGTCGGCTTTGTAACCGACCCCGACCCGAATGGCGATTATGTGTTCGAAGGCGTGGTTCTCAGACCGGGGTTCAACCGTTTCGAGGTCCGCCTCTTCGGCCCGTTCGGTGAAACCGAAGTCCGGGAGATCAAACAATTCGTAGGTGCAGACCTGACACCCGAAAACGAGGTGACCTATGCCTTCGGCTTTGTCGATGCTGACCGGCGACTTGTTGGCAAGGCGGAGCGGCAATTCAATGCGCAGGACGAAGAACGGCCACCGGAAGGCCGGCTCGTCCATGCCAGCATCTCGAAAGGACTAACGCAGCATCTGACCGCTGCTTTTGACGGCCAAATCGGGCTCGATGAAGCCGCTGGCTCTGAAACCGGCGGAACAGCAAGCCTGTTTGCCTCCGTTTTCGGGGGCTATGGCGCGCTTAGGGTTGCAAGTGATGGCGGCGGCGCACCGGCAATCCAAACGCTGTTACAACGCCGCCTCGGCGCGCGGTCCAGCCTATCGGCAACTTATATAAACTTTGGCGATTTAAGCACTGGTCTGCTCGGCCAGGAAAGCGGGCAAATCCGCCAGGCCGGCCGAGTTCGCGTCAATACCGTATTTGGCATTCGCCAATACCAAGTGCCTTTCCAATCTGAAATCGAATGGCAGGACTTTGAAGGCGGCCTTAGCCGGGTCGATGCTGCAACCCGCATATCAACGGCTTTCCGGCGGTTGCGGCTCACAAACTCTCTTCAAGTCTCAAGACTGTCCAACGGCACAAGCTCGTCGACCACGGTACCGGGCGAAGTCTTGTTGGCGGGCAGCTTGAAGGGCCTCCGCCTGCGCGGATCATTTGGATATCAACTCCACGACGGCCCTGCCCTCACCTCGGCGAGCCTCGCAGCCCAGCGCCAGGTCGGACGAGACCGCTTTGCCCAGGCCGCGATTACCCATGATTTTTTCAGCGGGCAAACGTCTGCAAATATGAGTTGGTCGCGCACCTTTCGCCGGGCAGCGCTCAGTTTTAACGGTAGCCTGGATGCATCGGGTGGATGGGCGGCCGGCGTGCGATTGTCGTTCTCGCTCTTTAAAGACCGCACAACGAACAAGCCAAGCTTCAGCCGGCCAGGTCTGACCCGCTCAGGAACATTGCAACCGATTGTCTTCGAAGACTTCAATCGGGACGGTCAGCTCGACCAGGGAGAGCGCCTCGTTCAGGATGCGCAGTTCATCGTCGCAAATGCGCTCCGCCAGGAAACAACGGACCGCGGCGGACGCGCCATCATCTCCGAACTGCCGGTCGACACGCCAATCAATGCGGAACTGAAACTCTCATCGCTGGACGATCCATTCCTGAAGCCTGAACGGCTCGGCACATCGGTAACGGTCCGTCCAGGCCAGGTCATTGACCTTCCCATTGCGCTTCAAGCAACCGGGGACGCGGAAGGTATCCTGACCGTTACCGCAGGCGGGCGAACCGTTCCGGCGAGCGGCGTCGCCGTCGAGTTCCTCGCGCCGGATGGCCGGATCCTCGAAACAACGCGAACGGAATTCGATGGATATTTCTATGCGAGCGGATTGCCCATCGGGCAGGTCTTGGTTCGCGCAAAACCCTCAGATGTGGCACGTGTCGATGGCCGGAGCGAAACGGTTGCTTTCGAACTGACCGATGCGGCCCCATCAAAATTTGGCCTCGCCATTAAAATCGAAAAATAGGAGCAAAAGGCACACCCAGACCGTAAAATCGAACCCTAGCAAGAATTTTGCATATCCAACCATCACCTCTTCCAAGGATGCTAACCTATGCCTAAGCGTTGCCAGAATGGCAAACAGGGCCAAGCAGGACCCAAATGAAACAGAATGTTCTCTTAATTACCCTCGCCGCCGGCTTCGCTGCGCCCCCCGCCGCGCACGCCGAAACCGCCGATGCGACCGCCGGCGCGGAAATTGTCGCTCCCCTCACAGTTATGGCCTGGGAGGAGCTTTTTTTCGGCACCATCGCCCCAAGCACACTCACATCCGGGGACGTTTTCGTCGACGTGGATGGCACCCGCGTTTGTTCTAATGGACCAACCTGCCTTGCAGACAACCAGCAGGCTGCCCGGTTTGCCGTCAACGGGCAAACAGGAAAGGCCTATGGAATATCTGTGACGTCCGGCACAACGGTTTCCAACGGGGCTGGTGATACCATGGCCGTTACCGGGCTCGTCAGCGATATATCAACGGGTATCCTCGTCGGCGGAAGCGATGAGTTCTGGGTTGGTGGAACGCTCCAGGTTTCCGTAAACCAGGCAACGGGAATGTATCTGGGCAATTATACAGTGAGCGTCGAATATCAGTAACGCCGAAGGCGAGCGGCGAAATCAGATTCACGCTTTGCCCGCCATCAGTCACTGGACGCCAGCACGGGTTTGCCCGGTCGCTTCCCATAGCCGTGCTTTTTCAAAAGGCCGCGAAACTGATGATAGGTCAGCCCAAGCGCGCCAGCCGCACGGCCCTGATGTCCATCCATAGCGGCAAGGGCCTCATCGATAAGGCGCATCTCAAAGGCGTGGACGGCCTCCTCAAAGGACTGCGATGGGTTCATTGGCGTCGTAGGCATTGCAGAGGCGGTTGAAGGCTGCGGCGCAGACGTAGCCCCTTCCGCCGGACGCCACGGGGATGCGAAGGGATCGAGCGCGTGTTCATCGAAGCGGACAAGTTCTCCAGGCGCCTCCGTCAAGGCACGGTGCGTTAGCCGTTCCGCAAGATTGCGAACTTCGCGAACATTGCCTGGCCAGGGTGCCGCTTCGATTGCCGCGATTGCGGATGGGGAGAAGCCGGGAAAATCTCGCCCCATTTCCCGCGCCATACGCCCGGCAAAAAAGTCCGCCAGCAAAGACGCATCCTGCCCCCTCACCCGCAGCGGCGGTAGCGTGATAACGTCAAAAGCCAACCGGTCGAGCAGGTCGGCGCGAAAGTCGCCATCGGCGACCTTTGACGGCAGATCGACATTGGTAGCCGCTACAACTCGAACATCCGTCGTGAGAACGGTTTCCCCGCCGAGGCGTTGGTATTCGCCATACTCAATAATTCTCAGAAGCTTTTCCTGAACCCGAGAGGACGCCGTTGCGATCTCGTCCAGAAAGATCGTCCCACCATCAGCCAGTTCAAATCGCCCGGCACGTCGATCTGTCGCCCCCGTAAATGCGCCGCGCTCGTGCCCAAACAACTCGGAATCCAAAAGCTCCTCTGACAAAGCCGCACAATTGACCTTTATGAATGGCCCCTCCCAACGCCGCGAGAGGAAGTGCAAACGCTCACCGACCAGCTCCTTCCCGGTGCCGCGTTCGCCAATCACAAGGATGGGCCGGTCAAGCGGGGCAACCCGGCTCGCATGCTCAAGGGCGGCCAACCAGGATGGTGACTCGCCAATCAATTGAGGAGTTTCGCGCTGCAACATATAGTCAATATAGCCAATATATTTAGTAATTTATACTATTTTTTTGATCTATTTAGCTATTTATAGATAGGCTAATTTTACGAAATCTAATAAAAGTATAACCATATCAAGTGCTTATGAAATTAATTCAAAACTGGCACGGCTCTTGAAATGTATAGGGGGCATCAGCGGCGGGGGCCGCAAAACCAAAAGGAGCCCAAA
The DNA here is from genome assembly GCA_038532405.1 of Pseudomonadota bacterium. Lineage (GTDB taxonomy): Bacteria > Pseudomonadota > Alphaproteobacteria > Caulobacterales > Hyphomonadaceae > CALLCD01. The sequence continues at coordinate 10,815 of JBCBAO010000026.1, forward strand.
CATGGATTATGAAGACCGCGCCAGCCGATATGACCAGGCAGAGACGACCATCTCTCGCTTTGGACGTTGGCTGTCAAAACGCCCTGGCGAGAGCTGGGCCTTCTTCATCGCCGGCATGATTATCGCCGGGATCCTGTTTTAGGCCCGCGGCTCAACCCCCATCCCAATAGGGACAAACCAAATACTGAAAGGACACCGACATGGGACTGTTTTCCCGCTTCGGCGACATTATAAACTCAAACATCAACGCAATGCTCGACTCTGCAGAAAACCCGGAGAAGATCGCCCGGCTCATGATCCAGGAAATGGAAGACACGCTGGTTGAGGTCCGCACTGCCGCTGCCCGCGCCATGGCTGATAAGAAGGAAATGGAGCGTGAGATCGCGCATTATTCTTCCGTTCGTGACGAATGGGCCGGCAAAGCTGAGCTTGCCATCGATAAGGGCCGCGAGGATCTCGCCCGCGGCGCACTGCTCGCCAAGCAAAAAGCCGAATCTGAGATCGAACGCCGTGCCCATGCGGTCGATGCTGCTGAAGAGGCTTTTGAGAAGCGGACCGAAGACCTTGCAAAGCTGCAAGCCAAGCTCGACGAAGCAAAAGCCAAGCATCGCGCCCTCATGATGCGCCGCGAGGCCGCCGAGCAACGCATCCGTGTCCGGTCCCAGACCTATGACTCCCGGGTTGATGACGCACTCGCCCGGTATGCTTCGGTTGAGCGGAAGGTCGACGAAATGGAGGCCTATGCCGATACGATCAAAGGGCGCGAGCCAAGTCTGGAAGCAGAATTCGCAGCACTAGAGCGCAATGAAAGCATCGAGAAAGAGCTGGAGGCCCTGAAAGCCCGGCGGTCACGGTCGACCAAGCCGAAAACATCCAAAGCGGCTAACGAATAATGGACGTCGAAATCCTCATCCCGCTCGTCGCGATCGTCAGCATCTTCGTGATTATGCCGGGCATGGTGTTTCACTACATCACGCTCTGGCGGAAACAGAAGACGCTGAAGCCCGACGACGAGCGGATTATGGAAGACCTCTGGCGCTCCGCCAAACGCATGGAGCGCCGTATCGAAGCCCTTGAAGCGCTGATCGACAGCGAGGGGCAACGGGGCCCAAGGCCTCGCCCGGAAACAGATTATAGGAGAGACACATAATGCCCCGGACAAGCGACTACTATACGTCCTCGCCGAACCCCAAGAAGTTCTACCGCTCACGCGATGATCGGGTCATTGCCGGGATCTGCGGTGGCTTGGCGGAACGCTTCGGCTGGGAACCATTGGTCGTCAGAATTGCGGCCGTCGCAGGGTTCATGTTCATGGCCGGTCCGCTTGCCGTCATCGCTTACATAGTGACCTGGATGCTGACACCCAAAACCCCTTTTGGACAGCGCCCGCTCAGTGACGAGGAAGACACCTTCTGGCGCGGCGTATCTGATCGGCCAAATGTTACATTCGGCAATTTAAAATACACCTTCATGGATCTCGAAGATCGCCTGCAAACCCTGGAACGCAACGTGACCTCAGACGAGTGGCGGCTGCGCCGTGAATTCCGGGATCTGGAAGGCAACTAATATCAAACCTGACCATACGTCTCTTGGAGGGGACAATGACAGTCATACAATTCAACAACACACCCATGCACAGAAGGACACAACCCATGAGACGGGGACAGACCGGAAACGAACTTCTCTTCGGATCAATAATCGCAGGCACAATATTAAGCGTGGCCATGATTGCTGCATTCAATGGGGGGATCTCCTTGAAAACAGGCGAAATGGAAATGCGCTTCGATGCCTCCATGGCCCAAGGACTGCATATTACTTTTGCGTCGGCGAAACACTGATCGCCGGCGCTTAGGCCTGCCGCCGCTTTAACCTCCGGAAGATGAAACGCATTGGAGAGATGAGCTTCCCGACCGAACGCGGCATCGCACTGGCACCACCACAAATCTGTGCGCACAGCTCGTCCGCCAACCACGGGGCAAATGTGAACCCGCGGCTTCCAAGCCCTCCCATCAGGTAAATACCTTCCAGATAAGCGGGCGCATCTGTCGGTGCCCGCCCCTGCCGGACCCCTGCAAACCGTTCAATGCAAGCTGCATAATCGGGTGCCGGCCCAACAAAGGGCAGGCGGTCCGGCGTCGTTGCCCGGACGCTGGCCCGTGAGCGCACGCCGCCGGGCACGCTCCAACCTTCATCGACCAGGGCGTCACGCGCGGTCGCGTTCGCCATCCGAGCCCGCTCTGAAATGGCAGGTTCACCGCCGTGAAACGCTTCGAAGGTGGCCCCCCACAACCTGTCCTCACCTTGAGCAAGGGCATAATGGCCAGATGCAACAGCCGACGGTGTGACGACCGGCCCGGATCCCGCATCAACCTGGCCAAGCCGAGCCTCCAGAGGGAGCCAATCTGTTTCCGGCAAGTCCTCAATAGCAATGCCGCTTGCAAGAACAATCGCATCAAAGCGCTCCCCGTTCACGCGCCGTTCCGATATGTCCACCTTTGGCGCTTCCCCAAACACACAAGCCGTAGGCCCAATAAGATCGGGAATTAGCCGATGCGGGCGGACCAATATCGCACCATGGTGGGAAAGTCCGCCATCGATCTTTAGCTCAAGCTGGTCAGCAGGAAGGGGTGGATCAGACATCAGTTTCGCAAAGCGGTCCGCCTCGGCGGTATCGCGCGGGAACTGGCGAACGGTCAGGGACGTCGCCCCAGTACGCGCGCGATAGGCCGCACGCGCGGCAAGATAGGCATCCAGGCAAGCCCTGGCGATCGGCGTTTCGGCAGCGTCAAGGCGCGGCATAATGAGCGCCATCTCGTTCCCGCTCGCCCCGGCCGCAACGCCATTGGCTTTATCGAACACGGTAACTTGGGCTCCGGCAGACCGCAGCGCGTCCGTGGCCCATGCGCCCGCGATCCCTGCCCCGAGCACGGCAATGCGGGGAGATGGGAGACAGGCATCCCTAATGGGCACCAAATATGGATCCGGTCGAGGGTCTGGCACAGCCGGCAGTTCGGCTTCCAACCGCTCACGTTTGCGCCCGTGCCCAGGCTGCTTCAAAACGTTAAATCCAGCGTTCGTTAGGCCGCGGCGAACAATACCGGCAACCGTAAACGTGCCGATCCGCGCCCCAGGCGCAGAGCGTTCAGCCACACGTTTGAAAAGGTCTTGCGTCCACATCTCGGGATTTTTGGCAGGGGAGAACCCGTCAAGGAACCAAGCGTCCGCCCGGAAACGGGCTTCGGGCAGCGCCCGCGCAATCTCATCAATGTGGAGCGTTAACTGAACGCCATTTGGCAATCGAATGCGTTGAACACCGCGGACGCGCACCGGCCATGCAGCCAGCAATGGGTCGGCAAACTCAGAAAGCTCTGGCCATTTGGACAAGGCCAGCCGCGCCGCCGCTGAGTCCAGCGGAAAACCTTCAAAGCTGACGATCTCAAGCCGCGCGGAGGGACTTGGCCGGTGCGCACGCCATAGCTCGACCAAAGCCAAGACATTCAACCCGGTTCCAAACCCCAGCTCAGCTACCGTAAACACCTCCCGCCCTGCCCATCGGTCCGGCAGACCACACCCACGAAGAAACACTGAGCGAACCTCAGCAAGACCATCGTCCACGGAGAAATAGATATCGTCCACCGCGGCAGCGACGGGTGTGCCATCTGGTTTCCAGGCCAGCTCTGGTTGAGGGGGAAGGCGCGGTTGGGTCATGCTCCACCGCATGTACCGGACCAATCGGATGCTGGCCATCCTTGGCCGTG
>JBCBAO010000027.1:0-14552 GCA_038532405.1 Pseudomonadota bacterium
AAAGATGATGGGCCGGTTCAAATCATCTGGCCACGCGCAGCGATTCCTCTCAGTCCACGACCAAACCGCCGCTCTTCCGCCCCAAACGCCACCGCCTCTCCGCCAACAGCTATCGTCACGCCCGAGCCGATGCGTTCGCGCTGTGGGCCGAGTACACGGCAGATCTCACCGCTTGAAGCTCGCGGCTCGCAGGATCTTTCCGATAGTGAAAACAACCTGACAATGCCATCCATCTAACTAACATCAACATGCCCCGAAGCCATTGCTTAGTTTCATGCTCCGGACGACAGCTCTTAAAATTTGGAGAGCTCAACAGGCGTATAGTGTCGCGACATTTGGTAATTAATGCGATCTGTCGTATCGTTCGTTATTAAAGTCCTCCACGTCCGCTTCATTCAGATAAAATTGGTGGCCGATTTATGACGACAACTGACTTCTCTCCTGTCCTGCAGTTTGCTGAGGGACGTTTGCGAACCGTGCTTCCGCAGCGGCAGCCGTGCTCCAGTCGATCTTTGCTTTTCTTTACAGTCATGGCGTCGGTCCTCCTTGCGGGCGCGACCAGTAGCGACGCGCAAACGGCAGCCTCTGTTGGCGCTCCGGACGGTCTCTTGCTGCTCGGAGTAAACGGCGGCGTGACCACGCAGGTGTTTTCGCCTGGCTCTGTTATCATCCTGCAACACCGGATGTCCCCCGAACTAGCTGTGGCGGGGTTGGGCGGGTCCTCTTCATCCGAGGGTTCACAGGGCCTGTTCAAGCGCGGCCGGCGGCTGACCTTTGCCAGCGCCGAAGCCCTACAACCCGGTGCGCCGATGATCACGGGGTTCATCGAAGGCTTCGGCTACATCGAAAACCAGTCCAAAACCGATACCGAGCAAGCCTCGGATACTACGGGCCGTGGCGGGATCGTGGGACTCAGCGTTGAACGGGGGGGGTGGTCGGTCTCCGTCGCGCTCGATCACTTCGTCGAAGAAATCTCCTATAACGCCGGAACGTTCGGCAACTTCGAACCCTTAGTAGATTTTAAACGTTTCAGGTATGCCTTGCCGTTTCCGGGAGCGGAACTCAATCGACTGGAGACCGGCCTGACCGTCTCTGGAGGCTACCGATTTTCCAACGGGGTGCAGGCGTTCGGCGATGCACGGATCGGAACGATTAACCTCAAGACGCAGCGCGAGTATTTCGAGCTGTTCAGCGTGGATGACCCCGTTTCGGCCAACCCTTCAGACAACATCGCCGGCAGTATCTGGACCCAAGGCAAAACCGAAGGTGTCTCCACCAGCGTCAGTGGCGGGCTGGCCTATGCCGGCGCCCTGACCAACGGTTTCATCGGCGGGATAACGGGCTCGCTGTCATGGACAGAGGAACGGCTCGACGGCTTCGAGGAGACCACGAAAGACACCGGTTCTGACGTCGAAGTGCGCGCCCGCTATGGCGAGGACGTCCGCACTTCGGTCTTGTCGAGGCTAGGCGTGAACGTTAGCCGCCCGATCCGCGCAGCGCAGGCTCCCATCATCGTCCCGAATCTGCGCGCCGCGTGGCTCCATGAGTTCGCGGATGAGAGTCGTGAAATCGATAACGCGACCGAAATCGATTTTCCTTTCGAGTCTAGCTATTCGACAACGGAGAAGATTGAAACAAACGACCCGGATCGCGACTACTTCACGCTTGCCTTCGGTCTGTCAGCGTCGAACACGGACAATGCGGCGAGGCTTTATATCGAATACGAACAGATACTTGGCCACAATTTTATCGACGCACAGACGGTCCGTTTCGGCGGGGAGTTTCGGTTCTGATGCTGAACTGGATCACCGAGACCCGGGATCTTCTGATCGCTCTTTTCGGTGCGGGTGGGGCCGGAGCTGTGTTGCTTGCCTGGCTCTTCAGCCGGAAAAAGAGCTCAAGCCCGGGAATCTCCAAACCCGCGCCGCCGGCCCCGGGCATCAGCGCGACTTCTAGCGGTGACGGCGTAGCGGTCGTACATGGAGGTCAGGGCGATGTACGCGTCGGGGTCAACCAAATGGTCGACGAACTGACCGTCTGCGCCGCGCGGGACCAGTTGGCGCTCTCGCTCTTGGAGACGGTCCGCTTGATGAAAATCTGCGCCGCGGCTGGGCTCTCGGCAGAGGATGTCGACACTTTGCTGGCACGGCTAGAGGCCGGAGCCACAGAGAGCATAGCCCTCGCGGAGGCAGTGCGGGCGGGCGAAGAGGCTGAAGCCGAGGCGCGGCGCCTCATCCTTAGGCTTCTCAGTAGTAAGCCGACGCCCAAGTTTCGTGCCGACTGACCCGAAGCAGACGGCGCGAACCGAGGCGCGGGCGGAAGACAGGAGTGTTGCGGTCGCGCATTCTGGGTCAGGTACAGTCTGCGTCACCCGCGGCTTGACACTCAGTTTCGATGCCTTCGAAGCCTTTGCGCGCGAATACGAAGGGTATGCGCGAGAACGCGACATCAGCATGGCCGCCCTCGAGCGCTTCTTCGCGACCCTCGTGCTTGAGAAGGTGCCTCTGAACAAAGTCGATGGGAAGCTCGACGAAATCGCAGAGGCCCACCTGCGTGCCCGCGCGGAACTGCGCCACTTTCGCCCCCATGATGACGTCGCCGCATTATTGGAACAGGCAGATCAAGCCAACGAAGACGGCCGCAGCGAGGACTTCGAACGACTGGTCGCAGAAGTGGAAGTCAAGACATCCGCCAATGTCGAGGCGGCGCAGCAGGAGACACATGCGCTAATGCGGGTCGACGCCAAAGCTGCTGCGCTCCCGAGCAACCCCCGGCTCGCGAGACTGGACTATGCCGGTGCGGTAGACGCGCTGCGCGCTGCGATCAACAAGCTGCCCGAAGGTGACCCTCTCGCTGCCGAGTACCTCACGCGGCTTAGTGACGCCTATCGGCAATGGGGGCGTTTCGGTGACGCCCAACACACCGCGGATGCGGCGCTTGTGGTCGTTGCGCAGGAGGAGACGGAACGGGCCGCTAATGCTTGGCGCGCTAAAGCGTTGGCCGCACGGGAACTGGGTGCCTACGACAGCGCGGGCCAAGCGCTGCATCATGCGCACGAACTGGCACGCAGGATCGAGACCGGCGAAGATCTCGCGCAAAGCCTCGCTCTCGAACACACGTCGCTCCTGATGGACCTGGGCCTGCTCGGTGAGGCCGCTGAGGAGCTCACTGATGACACGACCCAGACCTCCCAAACCTCGCGCGCTGCCGCCCTGTCCCGTGCACGGCAACTCGAAGTGCTGGGGCGCCTTCACAAGGAACGGGCTGACTGGGCCGCGGCGAAGCACGCCATCAAGGCCGCGCTCGAAATTAAGGCTGCCGTCCTGGCGCAGGGTCATCCGGGCAGTATGCGTACACTGGCGGACCTCGCCTTCGTCTGCCAGAAACTCGGCGAGTACGAAGTGGCCCTTAACAGTCTCACGACCGCCGCTGCAAGGCTCGAGCACACGGTTGGGCCCGAGCATCCGGAAATGGTGACACTGCACGACATGTTGGGCGGTTTTTACGCTGAACGCGGCGACCTGCCGCAAGCCGAGGACCATTATCGACGGGCCATTGCGCTTGCAGAGACCGTGCTGGGCCCGCAGCATCCCGATCTGGCGCAAAGCTGGAGTAATCTCGGCACGGTCCTGATGGTCCGGGGAGAGGCCGAGCGGGCGACACGTCACTTCGAACGCGCACACAGGCTCTTCACTGACAACCTTGGCGCGGAGCACCCCGAGACCGCCGCATCCGTTCACAATCTTGCCGCCGCTCTCTACAAACGCGGTCAACTGCAAGACGCCATGCGCCATTGCGAGGATGCGCTCGCACGTCGGGATGCGCTTTTCGGTCCCACAAGTCCGATCACGGCAGATACCCTCGTGCTCAGGGCGACCCTGCTGCACCATATGGGGCAAGGAAGAGAGGCCATTGCTGATCAGCAGGCGGCGCTCGACAACTTCGAAAGCGCCCATGGGCTGGATCATGTGCGGAGCGCGCGAACGCGGATGGACCTTGCCCGTATGTATCTCGATCTCGGGGAGGTTCGGGCGGCCTTGTCGCCTGCGAGACGGGCGCTGCTGAGCCTGCTTCGATGGGAGGCCCCGCCCTGCGAGCTGGTCTTGCTGGCGCTTAACAATCTAGGCCATGCGATGATGCTATCGGAACGCCCCGCACGTGCGGTGGTGCTGCTCCGCTGGGCGCTCGACTACCGGCGGCGGTCGGCCGACGGCGAGACGGAGCAACTCGTGCTATCCCTCGTCAATCTCGCCGCAGCTCTGGCCGCAGTCGGCCGGTCCGAGGAGGCTAGGGATCTGCATGTCGAAACCATAGAGATCGGCACGCGCGTGTGGCCCAGAGGCCATTTCCTCTGTGCGGCTGCGATGAACAACCTGGGCAAGTTTCACGAAGCACGGCAGGAGACGTCGGAGGCGGAAAGGCTCTTCACCGAGGCGCTTGAAATGATGGTAACCTGCCTCGGCGCGGACCACCCGCATACGCGCGCTGTAGCCGCCAATCTGCACAGACTAGCGTGACGACCTTCACGTACATCTTAATCTCTTGCTGCAAAGTACGAGGCAGTCCTGCTGTGACTGTATCCTAGTAAAACAGAATCTGCGGATTCGAAGCTTTTTGGCGCGTTTTTGTACCCTTAATTACAATGTGTCCACAAGCTGTGATGCGTACGGAGCCTCAGCACTCTAACCTGAGATTCAACAACTTTACTCAAGGCAAGCAGCAACGCCAGGACGAGTTATCCACAGCTTAGACCGTATGGTGATTAAGGGTACAGTATTGGAATTAACGACACAGTATGGTAAATAAGGGTACAGCGTGCCGTTGAAAACAATAGAAAATTTCAGTCACAATTCTGATTAATTAGGGTACCGTGACAGTAGCTCACGAAGTAAGTTTACCAGATTTTGAACGGCATATTGGCTTGCCGCGTGGAGCTAGCAGCAAGCCATTCGAAGCTTATCTTGCCATCAAGCAGAGTGAAGGGCTCAAAAAAGACGTACAGGGGCTATTGGAGAAACTAAAAAAACCGGAGCGATATGATAAAGGACAAGTCAAGGCAAGCGAAGCCGATGCCTTAGTCAATGGCATCTTGGAGCAGCTCCGCGAAAGGTCAGCTACGCAAAATTGGGAAGATTCCTTCCGCCTTGGAGATTGAACCAGGGCTTCGAAGAGTGATGTGTAGTACCTGGTTGTCTCGCTAACCAGTAACAATTCACTGGCCTTTTAGCCAGATCATGCCATCAAAGGCACCAAGCTTCGCCTTATCTTGGGTATCGTAGAGGCGGCGGGCCTGAGTTGCGGCCCCAGTGCTTAGCCGGGTGATCGTTCCGCTCCATCCGCTGTCTTTCGGGAAGACTACAATGTGGAACCCGTCCGTTTTTAGGTAGTGATTTCCACCTTGCGAGACTTTCCATTTTCGTGTCAGCCAGCGCCCTCGCCTTTGAGCCAAATTCTTACTGTCAGATTCCCGTTTTGAAGCGGCCGCGTAGTCTTCCTCCATCTTGCCGGCACAAACACAGCCGCACTCCAGAATATGCGGATAGTCGGGGTGCTGCATCTGGTGAACATACCGGATGTCCTGGCTTTCGCACATTTCACATTGGGTGGAGGGTTCACCAAGATCCTCAAATCCGATGCATGTCCACCCTTTCTTAGGAACACCTTGTTGCGACCACTTTCCAAACGATGGCATTTCAGACCCCCTGGCCTTCTGACACTGGCAGTTTGATCAGATAACCGCGCGCCAGCTTCTGTTTGACCAGATCGGAAAGGGCAGATTCAGCCTCAGATTTTGTCGCGTACCAATCATGGCGATGTCGCCCCCAAGTCCCAAAGCGACCCCATTGCCGATGGACGCCGTGTTGGCCGAAGAGGTCTTTGGTCAGCTCCATGGAATAGAACCGGTTCATATTAAGGGAGGGATCAATACGGCGCATATCAATTTGCATCGATCTCTTCATCGGTCATTGGAACATAGTCGATAGAGACCCGTTCAAGGCGAGGTTCTTTTTGTTCAAGACCCCATCGGCGTTCTGTATAGAACTCAAGTGCCTTCCGGGTTCTGGCCTCAAGCACATCTGAGGTGAACCCAAATTCAGTGCGGACAACGCGTTGCTGCGCCTCAGTCAATCTTGAATGCGGTTTGAGTTTCAGGATGGCCCAGGTGTACCAATCGTCATCTCGGGGTACCGCACCAGCTGGCTTGGTTTTTGCGAACGACTGATCAGGGTCAATGCGAGCAGGATGGAAATCACGGAAACCAATACGTTCAAAACACCAGGCTCGTACGTGAAGCCTGATGCCATCAGAAGCGAACCGAACAGGTGCAATCCAGCGAGTCATCGGTCCTGAATCTCGCATTGATTGATAAACGATCCTTGTTGCCTCTTTCGCCCTGAAGGCACGGTAGAGCGGCCGTAAGACGCGCAGGTCCTGAGTGCGTTGCAAATCTGGCAATCTATCGAATGCGGGAGATGGTGTGCCGACTAAGAGTTGCTCCAGCTCCATCGAAGACGACTTGCCAGTGAGCCGTTCAAAGCTGTGATCGGCTAGGTATTGGCGCGACGACGCATCATAGTGCAGTGCGTCTTTTGGCGCTGCGGCGAGGTAAGTCCGAAAATCGAGAGCGGCCTGCGCATTTGAAATACCAAAACGCTTGATCAAGGAAGCACGAGTCGCTGCACCGTCCCAGAAAAACAGTCTGTCGAGGTATTCCAGGCGCGCACGTTGTGCATGTTTGAGGTCTTCGAAGGGCATGGGGGAAGGATATCTTGACTCCCCAACATTGTCCATATAGTTTTTACATGTGTAATAATTGATGGTGCGACATGAGAATACTTCATACTGCAGATCTGCACCTGGGGCGTCAGTTCATGGGGTTGAGCCTCGAGGAGGATCATGAAGTCATACTAGGCCAGATCCTCGAGACGCTTTTGGCAGAACGGGCCGAAGTTCTTGTGATTGCAGGGGACGTTTTTGACCGTGCGTCGCCGCCCAATTCGTCGATCCGGCAGTTCAACCGCTTCCTCAAGCGCGTGACAGAGGAGACCAAAGCCGCCGTGGTGATGATCTCTGGAAACCACGATTCCGGTGACCGGATCGAAGCAATGTCTGTTTTCTCCACTGCCTCCCGCGTACTGGTGCGTGGGATCTCCGATGCGGTGGAGGCACCGCTGGTGCTGCGCGATGCGCAAGGCGAGGTCGCCTTTTCCGCACTGCCCTTTTCCTATGAATATGCCGCACGCCAGGTGTTCGGAGATGAAAGCATTAATGCGCCGGCGGAAGTCGTTGCTGCTCAGATCGCTGCGGCGAGGGGACAGGTGCCTGATGGGGCGCGTTGGGTCGTCGTTGCCCATGCTTTCGTCGCGGGGGGTGCGGTCGGCGAGACCGAGCGCGCCCTAACGCGTGTCGGGGGCATTGAAACTGTTCCTTCCGATGTCTTCGACGGGGCGGACTATGTTGCACTGGGACATTTGCACAAGCCGCAGGAAGTGGGCGCGAGCCATATTCGTTACTCCGGCGCACCGCTCGCTTTCGGTTTCGACGAGGCGGGAAGCGAAAAATCCATGACTGTCGTGGATCTTAAAGCTGAAGGAGTCGAGATCCATACGGTACCTTTCCGACCGATCCGGCAGGTTCGCTCGCTTACCGGGGCATTCTCGGATCTTCTGGAGGGAACGCCGTCTGACGATTTCATCCAGGCGATACTTACGGATGAGAACCCTCTGATCGATCCGATGAAGCGGCTACGCGCGACCTATCCCAATGCATGCCATCTGGCCTATGCGCGGCAGGAGTACGCGCCAGAGACCAAGGCGTTCGGCAACGGACGGGCCACAGTCGCGCCGATCGAGATGGTCGGCGACTTCATGAAGGTTGTGCGCGGCCGGGAACCAAATGCCTCCGAAGTCGCGATTGTAGCGGACAAGCTCCACGCGGCAGCCTCTGAGGAGGAGAAGACATGAGACCAATTCGCCTATCGCTTCAGGCCTTCGGGCCGTTCGCTACAACCGAGGTCGTAGATTTCCGTTCCGCGCTAGAGACGGGTCTGTTCGGAATTTATGGTCAGACTGGCGCGGGAAAGTCGACGCTGTTTTCGGCGATGTCCTTCTCGCTTTTTGGAGCACCAACCAAGACCGATCAGGAGCCACGGTCGCTGCGTTCGGATCACTCTGCGCCTGATTTACCCACTGAGGTCGAATTTGTATTCGAGCTCGGCACTAAAACCTACCTGATCCGTCGTCGTCCGGCGCAAGAGCGTCCCAAGGCGCGCGGCGAAGGGACAACGGATGACGCCGCGGAAGCCTCCCTATTCGACGTTACCGGGATTCCAGTGGATACGCTTGGCCCGAGCCAAACCGGTCGCGTAATTGTAGAAAAGAAGGTCTCGGTAGTTGGGAAAGAGGTCGAGGCTCTGCTTGGCTACGGAGCGGATCAGTTTCGGCAGATCGTACTCCTACCTCAAGGCAAGTTCGAGACGTTCCTTACCGCAAAAACCGATGCGCGGGTCGACATATTGCGAGACCTCTTCGACGTGAAGATCTATCGCAATCTCGCCGCTCGGCTGAAGGAAGAAGCCTCGGAGGCAGAGCGAGCGTTGCGCGACCAGCGTGCACTCTATGTCGCGCGGCTTGAGGAACGCGGCTTCGAGAGCGCTGAGGCACTGGAGCTAGGAATTTCTGCGGCGGAAGCCAAGGTCGAGGAAAAACAGGGAGATCAGCAGATCGCAGAGGCAGTGAACGAAGCCGCGCGCAAGACTCTGGCCGAAGGCGAACAGGTCGAGAAGGCTTTTGCTGCCGTCGACACTGCGCAGCAGGCGCTTGACGGCCTTGAAGCGAATCAAGATGAGGTTGATGCTCTGGCTAGGCGAGTAGAGGCTGTCAGCAATGCCTTGCAAGCCCGTGATCTTGAGACGGCTTGGCACAATGCGGAGCACGACGCACGACTCGCGGTGGATGCAGTTTCCAACGCTGAAGCGGAGCTCAATACCGCCAATGAGGCGAAGGAAGATGCAGCGCAAAAACTGGTCGAGGTGCAGTCCGACGGGGAGCGACGGAAGCAGGTTCAGGCCAACCTGACGAAGTTGGAGGCCATTGAGAAGCAGGTCGAGCAGGCTTCAGAGTTACAGAAAATGCTTGATGAGGCTGTGACGGACGAAGCGTCAGCAAAGAAGGCGCTGACCGAGGCCATAGAGGCCCGCGAAAGGCTCAAGTCTCAGCGTGACTTGACCGATCTGGTGCTTGAACAGGCGCGAAAGGCCGGAGCGTTGGGAGGCAAGCTGAACGGTGAGATCGCCAAGGTCAACCGGGAACGGGTGAAGGCAACGGCGTATGCAAAGGCGCAGGGAGCTGTCGCCGATGCCGCACGAAAGGTCGAAGCCGCAACGAGCGAACTGACCACTAAAGCCCATGCGGCACAGGCCGCCGAGACGACCTTGAGCGATGCCGAGGTACGGCTTTCGCGCACGCAGGCGATCATTCTGGCCGAAAAGTTGACTGAAGGAGCGCCCTGCCCTGTCTGCGGTTCCCACGATCATCCTGCGCCGGCTCATGGCACGCCCGAGCAATCTGGTTTGACCGAAGCGTTTCGCAAAGCACAGTCTGAAGCGAGAACTGCAGCCGAGGCCCGGGTTCGGGCGGAAACCGAACTCGGCAATTACCGAACGTGGTTGGATGAAAAGAAGCAGACGCTGGACGAACAGGAACGGCCCGAGCGCACGATGGCGGAACTCGAAGCTGAAATCGTACGGCTTGAAGGCAATGTCGCCGCGCTTGGAGAAGCGGTCGATCTAGACGCGATGGCGGAGCAGTTGGCCGAACTCAAGCGTAAAGTGACCGAGGCAGAAACTGCCGAGTCTACGAAGCGCACCCTAGCGGGAAAGGCCGAGACCGCTCTTGCCGGTGCGCGCGCTAAGCTGGATGCAGTGATCGAGGGCCTGCCGGACGGGCTGCGCACGTCCACGGCGGTTTTCGCTCGACGGGAGGCTTTGCAGAGAGAGCAAAGGCAACTCTCTGAGGCGCTGGAAGTGGCGACTGCGCAGGACCGAGCCGCAAGTGAAGCGCTAACCCGTGCGCAAGAGCAGCTGGAAGCAGCGAAGCGGGCGCGTGACGCGCAGAAGCAGCGCGAAAAAAAGGTGCTAGGTGATTTTGCCGCTCGGCTTGCCGAGGTCGGGCTGGACAAAGCGGGGTATGATGCATGCAAGACGCATTTCCCGACGCTCGACGCCGACCGCGAGAAGGTAACCGATCACCGTGATGGCTTGATCGCTGCTCGCACGACATTGCAGAATGCCACAGCCGCTTGCGCAGATCGTGAACGCCCGGACCTTGCCCCGCTTCAGCTGGCGTTGGCAGAAGCCAATCAGAACTTGAACGTGGCTAACGCTGCACTCGCCACGGCGAGAACGGATGTATCGTCTCTGACCGAATTCAAGAAATCGCTTGCCGCGGCCATGGCCGAAACCGAGCGGCTTGAAACCGAGACCGGTCCGCTCCGGAGACTGGCTGATCTGGCCAACGGCAAGAACGATTTCAAGATGACACTCGAGACCTTCGCGATCGGTGCAATGTTCGACCAGGTTCTCGAGGCGGCGAATATGAGGCTCGGCCCTATGACGCGTGGTCGCTACCGGCTGACGCGTGGGCTCGAGGCATCTGGCGGTCGCGGCAAGCGTGGGCTCGAAATCGAAGTCTTCGACATCAACACCGGCAAGGCGCGCCCGACAGCCACGCTGTCAGGTGGCGAGACCTTTATCGCGGCACTGGCCCTCGCGCTTGGACTAGCTGATGTGGTCGAGAGCCTTTCGGGCAAGATCCGGATGGACACAATCTTTATCGACGAAGGCTTCGGGAGCCTCGACACCGAGAATGGGGCGGGCACGCTGGATCAAGTGATCCAAGTTCTTGCTGCGCTGACAGAGGGCAGCCGGGCTGTGGGCCTGATCTCGCACGTCGGGCTGGTGCAGGAGGCTATTCCGCAAGGCTTCTACGTGCGCTCGACCCCAAGCGGCAGCCGGGTCGAGGAAAGAAGGGGACTAGGATGACGGAACGGTGGTACTTTCGAAAGGCCCACACTCGGCGTCTGTCGACGGGGCGTACGATCTCTGTCCGTGGCGGTTGGGTCCTCCGGGGCAGCCAAAGACGCAGCAAGGGCGCATCATTTAAGCGGGCTTGTCCAATCTGCGGTGCCCCGATCCTAAGCGTTGGCATGCCAAGAGGTGGGTGGGCCCACTTCGAGGGACGTAATGGGCTCACACGCGTTAAACATCCGTGTCTACATCTTGGCGAAGGCTTGAGCGCGCGGCGTGATGACAACACGCCAGATCTTTTTGGCCCGTCCTGAAGGAGCCACCAGGCTTCTAGTATGTTGACGTGGTGCTCTAAATGTCAGCGCTGGTAACTCAGGTCTGTTCACTGCGCCAACGAGCTCGTGACCCGCCCCCTTTTTAAACTACCAGACTCTTCCAAGAGGAGACTATTTTGAAAGTGTCGAGAACAAGCTCACGAGGTCATTGTCAGAAAACTCTGAATCGGCGTGATTGCTTCGTCCTCGAGAGCTTGGCCGGTAGTCATCATAGTCAGGCACTTCTATTTCGCTGATCTTATCAAGCACCACGTTTCTCGCAGCTTCGGCGCTGCGCCCGGTATGCTTTGCAATGAAATCCAGCAGCTCTAAGTGCCCGTTCAGCTCACTTTCGGATGAAAGATCAGAGATTGCCTGTGAAACCTCATCAAACTCATAGTCAATTGCAGAGTTGATCGCCTGTTCGATGGGCTCGAGATCAATAGCTTCGTTAAGGTACTCATCTATGGCGTCTTTCACGGCGACCAACTCATCCATTGGAACGCCAGCTTCGATTGATCTTACCAGAGCAGTTTCAACGGACACTTGCAGGTCTCCTTTCCCGTCAACATTATCATCGACAAAGCTCGAGATTCTCCAATGAAGTTCTGGTAACTCTCTGGAATCTCGTGACGCATCCACCCAAAGGATATCGCTTTTCAATACTGAAATTGCTGCATCCAGAAAGCCACGGTCGCCAGAGTGCTCAAATAAGTCGAGTAGAAGCGAACCGCGCTTAGCGATAGAAAGGTCATCGAGTTCGCGATACCAATAATTGTACTGCTCCAACTTCACCTTTGCGAAGTTGGGGATTTGGTCCAGTTTGTTCGCAAACTCGAGGAATGTTTGCGCCAACGTTTTCAGTTTATCGGGATCGATATGGAACGTATGCTTCATATGGCTCCAGAGATTCTGAGCCCATTCGGCTCGAAAGCAAAGAGGCGGAAGCACGCTCAAAAACGCTTCATCAGAAAGATGATCTTTTAGAAAGTCGCGGACTGATGGGTTCACAAACCGTATCTGGTTCCCCGATATAGCAACAAAACCAGACTCGAGTGATTTAAGAGCTTCTTCGAAGTCCTCTGGCTTTGACGGCTGTGAATAGTGTTCGCACATCTTATTGTGTATCGCGTTGAAATTTTCTCGCAGAACCTTGATGGATTGGCGATACTGATTGCCAAAGTAGAGAGCCACAAGCAGATTCTGGCAGCGCATACTGAGACTGCGGTATGCCTTAGCCCAGATCAGCGCAGGGTTTTCTAGGGTCTTGAAGGCGAACTTTGGATAGGCGGATGGTTCCAAGTCCTCAGGACACTCCGCAGCAACATGCGCAATTAGGCGCGGATTGTAGTTTGGGTGGTCGACGATCTTCTTGAGCCAATCATCCTGAAGCAGAGCTTCTATATGGTCACCATTCAAATCTGACGCGGCAAGATGGTTGAACAAGATACGCGCCTTGATTGAGCGAGTATATTGGCCTACATCCAACAAGAATTTTGAAAGCTGGAAGCGGCCCTCATCCATATGATCTGAAAGCCGTCGTGCTTCCTCAAAAATGTGTGCTCGAGTGGTAAGAATGAAACGAGAGTTTTTGGATGCTCTAACGCGTTTCACAAATCTCGCAAGCTGCCCATCCCGTTGAACAAGCGCTTGGCGATCGAGCTCGATCTGACCGAGAAAATCGTCAAAGAAGAAGATGGTTCGTCTTTTCTCATCGAGTTTGGCAAAGCCATCGTCGAGAGATCTTATCGCGCAAAATTGCCAATCGTCGTTGAGATATTGATAGGTGAGCATTTTGGCCAGCGTGGTCTTCCCCACCCCTGGCGGGCCGGACACAACGAGGACACGATGTTTCTCGAGCTTCGCAAACGCTGCGTCAAAACTTGGGTTGCGAACATAGACACGCAATTCTTCCAAGATTTCTGTTTTGGTCGCTGCCGTGTGGGCCTCAAGGCCAGACTGCAGTACCTTTTCCAGTACTGCCGTGCTAGACATCCAGAGTTTCAGATGTGCCTTTTCGATGTCGGGGTGACGCTTGAGCGCGGCCTCAATGTCTTCCGCCCCCCAAATGTCTTCCGGATGTTTGAGGCGATCACCCAAAACATTCGCCAGTTGGTCGCTGCGTGCTGGTGTCAACGACTGAGACGTCAAAAAAATGTAGCGACTTGGTTTCAGTAGATCAATCTTCGGCACTTCCTTGCTCAAAGCCGACTTTAACCGAGAAAATGTTGAGTTCAGATAATGCTTGCACTGAAGAACGGTCGACTGAGGGCCTTTGGAATGCCTACCATCGACACCGCCATCAGCTCCCGCTCCAAACGCAGAAAACCGCTGCCCGGTTTCAGCTTGAATGATATCGAGACATAGGTCTTCAAAGTCTGGAGGTGAGAGATTTCCTAGCCTTGCCATGTCACTCTCCCGCCCATAGCTCCACCGAAAAGTCCACATTAACAGACATGTAGGTGGGTGAGAAACTCCCTAAGATTCACACGCAAGGAAATCGTTCCCGAGCCACTTTGTGACCTCTCGCGAATGTCTGCTTCACTAACAGTCACAGTGAAATGGTGCCGCTGCAGCGAACGTCGGCCTTGGTGCGTAGATGTCCCTGTGGGTGTACTAGGAGAGAGAATTCCCCTCTGACGGACTCCGTGATGCCCAACAAACACAATGACCCGCGCCGCCATCACATTCCACGGGCCCGGTACAAGGTCGAGAACTGGCCAGAGTATGATCGCGGTCTGGTGCAGCGGGGCGACATCCGGTTCTGGATCTCGGAGGAGGCGCTGGAGGGTTGGAGCGCGCCCTGCCGAACAACGCCAGGTGGGCAGCGGAAATTCTCCAACCTTGCGATCGAGGCGACGCTGGTGCTGGGGACGGTGTTCAAACTGCCGCTCCGGCAGACCGAGGGGTTTGTCCGGAGCCTGATGGCGCTCGTGAAGCGGGATCTGCCGGTGCCGGACCACACCACGTTGGCTCGCCGTCGGCGCACCGTGAGGGTTGACCAGCACGCACCGGGAAGGACGGCACCTGTCGACCTGGTGCTGGACTCGACAGGCCTTAAGTTCTTCGGCCCAGGGGAGTGGGCCCGCCAGAAACACGGCGAGAAACGACGCTCCTGGCGCAAGTTACACATCGGGATCGACGCTGGAACAGGGGAGATCCTGGCGCACGCGCTCACGGCGGACGACATCTCTGATCCCTCGATGGCGGGC
>JBCBAO010000028.1:0-14479 GCA_038532405.1 Pseudomonadota bacterium
GCAATTGCCGCCGTAGGGGTGAAAACAAATCTGCGGGAAGTTCTGGCATTTGGGTACAAGCCTCTGGCGCTGATCCTGGCGGAAACGCTGTTCATCGCTGCTTTTGCAGCCTGCGGGTTTTACGCGTTCTATGCGGTTTAAGTTCCGTATATGCGATGGCCGAACCAAAAGTTCGTTGGGTATTATTTGTCATTTTGAATGCGTATGAGCAGGCGTTCGAGTGCTTCATAGATCTGGTCATGAACGGATGTTGGATCGACATGGACGCAGTGCGTCGCGTCTTCGATATGGACAAGCTCGCAAGTTGTCATGACGTCTGTACACAGTTTTTCGGCTATCGCGTTCTGGACATAGATCTCATCTCCGGCGGTGATGAGCGTGACCGGAATGTCGAGCTCCGGCAGCGTCTCGCTTGCCTTCATCTGGTCCGCGGACATTAGCAGCCCGTGGATGTATTCATTTGTTGCTCCGCCCACGCGTAGATCTGGCCGTGTGCGGTAAAGCGCTTCATTCTTGAACATGCGGCTTTCCTCCCTGCCGCAGAGGTCGTCTAGCTCACTATCCCGCTCGCCCGGGTACCAGGGGCCTTCGGTGACAATATAGTCGCTGCCTTCGCCGGAGCGCACGGCGCGCCGGGTGAGCTGTCGCATATACCAGAGCGGTGCACGGTTGTGGGTATTGGGTAGAATGGCCGGCACAAGAGGGAATAATCCGTCAATTTCCTGGAGCCCGTCATCATGGGCCGCGCGGATGACCGCATGGCCGCCCATGCTTTCACCGATCACAATGAGCGGGCCAGCGCTTTCCCGCGTGGCATGTATATGGGTTGCGACTTCGCTGACGGATTTTCCGTAATAGGACCAATCACCGGTATAGGTTTTCTGATAGTCATCTTTCCGCCTGATCGATCCGCCCTGGCCCGGCAGGTCCATTGCGGTGACCTCAAAGCCCCTATCATACCAGTCGCTCATGAATTCTGAGATGAGCTCCTGACTGGAGGTATAACTCGGAACGAAGAGAAGCGTGGCGCGTGGATTTTCAGGCACGGCCCGCCCGACGCGAATAAAGGCACCGTCGGACATATCGAAGCGCTCAAATATCCACCTATCTGGCAGGGGCACGTCATGTTCATCCAGGTAGGCTTGCGCTTCCGCGATCTCCTCAGGCGTTAGGTCACGGACGAGTGTGTCATAGTCCGGCGATTGCAAACAGCCGGTCAGGGAGATGAGCGCTGGGAGCCAAAACCGCAGATACATGAACCTCACTCCTCCAGAAAATATAACTGTAATTGGTCAGACGCTGCTGCCGAAACGCGCTTTGACAGCGAGTTTATCGACCTTGCCGGAGCCCAGGCGCGGTAGCGGATCGCTGATATAGTGGATGGCAGCCGGATGCTTGAAGGCGGCAAGGGTCCGTTCCAACATTTCCCTATGTTTTGCTTCATCGAATGCGTCAGGGGTCGAGACATAAATAACGGCCCGCACTGCTTCGCCTAGCCGCTCTTCCGGTACGCCGAAAACGCACGCTTCCAGCACTTGTGGATCGGCCTGCATGGCGGCTTCCACTTCCTGGCAGGCGACATTTTCACCGCCGCGGAGGATCATATCCTTTTTGCGGTCTACGATGGTGAGGTAGTTGTCTTTAAGGAAGCCAAGATCGCCGGTGCGGAACCAGCCATCTTCCGTAAATGCCGCGGCGGTTTCTTCCGGTCTGTTCCAATAGCCCCGCGCGATTGAGATGGCGCGCACAGCAATTTCCCCAACTGTGCCATCGGGCAGCGCGGTGCCGTCATCGTTCAAAATAGCAAGTTCCGCGAGGGGCTTCGGCGCGCGGCCGGTGGATGCAGGCCGGGCCTTATAGCCATCCCGATTATTGATCGCGCCCGTACCGTTTGTCTCTGTGAGGCCATAGGCCATGCCTGGGCGGATGCTTGGGAATTTATCATAGAGACGTTGGACATGGTCCGCCGGTCGGGCCGCCCCTCCGGCATTGATTTCCTTTAGAGACGAGAGATCGTATTGCGCCCGGTTTGGGTGCTCTGTCAGTTCACGGCTCATGGTTGGCACGCCCATGAATGTGGTGACGCGTTCCTTCTCTATGAGTGCTAAAGCTTGTTCCGGATCCCATTTGTCGAGGAGCACGATTTTCCGCCCGATCAGGACGGAAATCATAAAAATGCTGTGGCATCCGGTGATGTGGAAGAGGGGAACGGTCAGGAGTGTGGCTTGCTGCTCTGTGGACGGCTCTTCGCCGCTAACGCTTTTCTCCACCTGCTGCTGGGCCATGCCATAGGCGGCGAAGTTGAACATCGCATTGGTGAGCGCGCGGTGGGTGGAGACAGCGCCTTTCGGAAAGCTGGTTGAGCCGGAAGTGTAGAAGATTGTCGCGTCATCCTCCGGGCCGATGTCGACTTGTGTTGAGCTGGCGTTATCACCGATAAAGTCAGCATAGGGAATGAGCGTCTGGCTTGCGCCCGTGCTGCGTACAAGGACCTGATCGATCTGTGCGCCCGCTGCTTTCAGCCGCTCATGGCGTTGCTGATCGACAATCGCCAGGTTGGCACCGGCATCCTGGATTGCGCCCCAAAGTTCGCCGCCTTGCCACCAGGCATTTAGCGGCACGGCGATGCCACCGATCAGCAGGGTTCCAATGAACGCGAAAATCCATTCGGGATAATTCCGCATGGCAATGACAACGCGGTCGCCTTTCTTGACCCCGCGCTTCTGTAGGGCAGCGGCGCAGGCATTGGACTGGTTCCAGACCTCACCAAAAGTGTACCGCTCATCTCCATAGACGAGAAACGTCTTGTCCGCATGTTGCAGCATGAAGCTGAAAAATGTGCCCATGTTCGGTGGCGCGTTTTTGAAGGCCAGTTGCTGACCCCACGGGCGCTCGATTGCTTCGACTTCAAGCAGCTGACCGCTAGCCGTAATTCGTGCAAGCGCCGTGTCGTGTATCTGGTCTGTGTGCTGGCTCACCGCTGTTCTCCTCCAGTCTCCGCTATTTATTCGCCGCGCCAGACGGGCTTGCGCTTTTCGGCAAAGGCGGCCGCCCCCTCGCGCGCATCTTTCGAAAGAAAGACAGGTCCGATCATCTCCTGTTGGCGTTGGAACATTTCATCCGTCGGCCAGTCTTGAGAGGTGAGCACCACGCGTTTGGATACCTCGACTGCGATGGGGGCGTTTTCGGCAATCGTTTCGGCGAGGGCCATTGCCGCGTCTAGGGCTGCTCCCTCCACCAGTCGATTGATAAGACCCATTTCATAGGCGCGCTCAGCGCTCACCGATTCGCCGGTCAAGATGATTTCCATGGCGAGGCCGCGCGGGATCCGGCGCGGCAGGTTTATCACCCCGCCGCCGCCCGCGATGAGGCCGCGTTTCACTTCGGGGACGCCGAAGGATGCCGTTTTTGAGGCGACGATCATATCGCAGGCGAGGGCCAGTTCGCAGCCACCTGCGAGTGCGAAACCGTCGACTGCGGCGATTAGCGGCTTTTTGGGCGGCGCTTCGGTAATCCCGGCAAGCCCGCGGTCTTTGATCATCGGGGTTTCGCCTTTCAGGAAGGCTTTCAAATCCATACCTGAAGAGAAGGCTTGTGGTCCGCCGGCGAGAATGCCTACGGAGAGCGCAGGGTCGCTGTCCAGGCGGTCAACTGCAGCGGCAATCGCCTCGGCCATGGCCTGGTTGATGGCGTTGCGTGCCTCAGGCCTGTTCAGTGTAATGATCAGAACGCGGCCGTGTATTTCGGTGATAATAGGTAGATCGGACATACGAGGTCTTTCCTATGAAGCGATTTTGGCCATCAGCTGTTGAATCTGATTGTCCGAGATGCGTTCTTCGCCTTGTGCATAATTGCCTGAGATCAGCTCATAGATCCTGGCGTTGAGAAGCGTTGTGCCGGAATTGTCGCGCTCGCCGATTTGCTTTGCCGGCACGCCAGCGATGATGGCATTGTCAGGAAAGACCGCTCCCTTATCGACCATGGCATGGCCGGCGACGATGGAGTTTTTGCCGATTTTCGCCCCGTCCATGATTGTGGCGTTTATCCCGATCAGCGTGCGGTCGCCAATTTCGCAGCCACGCAAAGTGGCGCGGGTGGTGATCGAACAATCGTCGCCGATCACCGTTGGTGTGAAGTCGCCGACGTGGATCATGGCATGGTCTTGAATGTTTGTTCGCGCGCCGATGGTGATGTGATGGGTTTCAGCGCGCATCACTACATAGGGGAATACCGACGAGCCCGAGCCAATCGTCACCTTGCCATAAAGCAGCGCGGTTTCGTGGAGGAAGGCGAGGTCCTCCAAGACAACGCCCTTACCGATATGACCCATTTTGCTTCCTTCATAACACCTGGTTTGGCGATACGTTGAAGCAATCTTAGATATAATGTAAAATTCTATATTCTCATATATCTATAACTTTTGAGAATGTTCAAATGATCGAAATCGGTGATATCCAAGTCGCAACGCAGATCTCAAAATCCGGCAGTATCCAATTGGCTGCCAGCGAAATCGGATTAACGCAGCCCGCCCTTACGAAGCGACTCAAAGCAATTGAGGGTCGGCTGGGGTTTGACCTTTTTCATCGCATGCCACGCGGCGTGAAACTGACCCGCCTTGGGGAGCTTTTTCTGACTCATGGAGCCGAACTGATGGCCCATGCTAAGGACATGGCGAGTGAGCTTGAGCGTCATAAAGTGGGGGAGGTGGGATCTCTTAGAATTGGCGTTCGGCCCTGTATTCAGAGCATCTTTTTTCGAAAAAGTCTGATCGCGTTTTCATCGACTTATCCTGGTATTCATCTGAAAATCGACACGCGGGAAACCCATTTTCTGTGCGATGCGATCCGGGCGGGTCAGCTGGATTTCGGGATTATCGGGCTGGGTTATGAAGATGATCTCGGTGCGGACCCCGTGCTGCATTCCAGCCTGACCTTCGAGCCCCTTTTTCGCCTGCCCATATCGATTGTTGTGCGTAAGGATCATCCCGTACTGGCGTCTAAAACCCATGCGGAGGCGCTCCTGAAATATCCAATCGCCTGCGAGGCCCCGCCTGCGAGCGTCTGGCGGAGCATGACCAAGCGGGCGCAGGCAGCCGGTCTCCCTTTTGAGGGGCCGCGTATCCTCGTGGACGACTACGATTTCATTCTCCGCCTGGTCGCGCGTTCCGATTTCTGGACCAGCGTTTTCTCAGAAAACGAGCGAGAGTTAAGGCCACCGGGCCAACTCGCTTTTCTGCGTGTGGACGAACTGATCCCTCCAATGACCATCGGCATTTGCGCACGCAAGAATTGGGCTATGCCGCGTGTTGCGCAAACCCTTGTTGATGCCTTGCTTGAAAATGTTGATATGCAGCAAACCTAGACAGCCGATTGGTAAGTTTTAAAATTGCTTCCACCTTGCCCGGCCTTCCAGCCGTGACTTTAAAACCATTTGTGAGGTCTATCTACGTCGTCGTGAAGGCCTCAAAGCTGCCGATACTGGCTTTTGAGAACTCTTCTCAATTTTTTGCTCGCTTGATCGGCTGTGCACTGTATATATGGCGGCATTGTAACCTGGCGGTCTGTCCGCTGCGTGTTTTGCAGGGAAGCCATCTGCAATGGATGACGGTTCAGACAAAGCAAATGAAAACGCCGGCGCGGTCCAAGACAAACTTGCGGAGGCCAGGCGACGCAAACGCACTTTGATGCGGACCTACGCCTCCATTTTTCAGAAACTCAGCGACGGCATTCGCGCCAGATATGGCCCTGGTCCTCCCGATCCGGAGGATGTGGCTCAAGCGGCATTCGAAAAGCTGGCGCAGAGGGAAAACCTTCACGATATTAAGGATGTATACGGATATCTTTGGATCGTTTCTCGGAACATTATCCTCAGCGAAAAACGCAAGGAGGCCGTGCGCAATGATAACAGCCACGGGCTGAGCTTGTGTTTTTTTGGAGAAACAAGTGACAATTTCGAGCCCGAGCGCGTCTTAATTGCAAAGAACCAGATATCGATTGTAATGGAGGTACTTTCGAATATGGGAGAACGGCGGCGCAAAATATTTATGCTCGTTCGCGTAAACGGACTTACACCTGCCCAGGCCGGCAAACGATGCGGTGTGAGCAGAACATCGGCTGTTCGGCATATCGCTGAAGCGACCAAGCTGATCGCTGCCGCTTTTGTAACGCCTGACGATAAGACAGCACTGTTGGCTGCCGAATGACGCATCCGCATGATGATATACGGCAAGCCGCACACCACTGGCGGGCACGCATGGATGATGGCGGGCTGTCGGTTGACGAAGACGTGGAATTCAAGGCCTGGATTTCGGCGCAACCGGAACATGCTGCCGCCTTTGCAGAAGCTGAGTTTTTGTGGAGCGCTCTTGGTTCAATCGAATACGAAGAAAGCCTGCAGATCAGTGCTGTAGACAGATCATTTTTCCAATCCTTCATCGCAACGGCAAGTCGCCATTTTAAGCTTCCCTCTCCCATTTTTGCGGGCGGCCTGCTGGCAGCGAGTCTCGTTGCAATTCTGTGTTTGGTTCCGGGCTTTCTTCCAGGGCAGACCATAGACCCAACGATATCACCTCCTGAATTTGCCGCCTTCCAAACGGGCAAGGGGGAGCTGAAAACCGTTGCACTTGATGATGGCACGGTCCTAACGCTCGGCGCGCTTTCGACGGTGGAAGTCTCGCTCTCTAAAACCGAGCGATCTGCTAATTTGTTGTCTGGCGCAGCGTTTTTTGACGTTGCAAAAGACCCGGATGCGCCGTTTTCCGTCAGAGCGGGGGCGGCCAGCGTTCGGGTTACGGGCACAGCGTTCGATCTACAGCGGCGAGGCGACACCCTTTCAGTCTCGGTCGCTGAAGGGGAGGTTGTGGTATCCCATCCGCTGATCATCGATGGCGTTGTGAGCCTTGAAGACGAGGGCGACTGGTCAAGAAAGAGTGGGCAGCTGCTCGAAACCGTTTCATTGGCTGCCGGCGAGATGGTATTTGCGTCCCGGTCGGATGGGCTTGGTCAAAAATCTGATGTGCAACAGACAAATATCGGTGCCTGGCGGCAGGGGCAGCTTGTCTATTTTAAATCTTCCCTTGCGGACATCGTGTCCGATGTAAACCGCTATTCTCCCTATCCTGTCACAATTTCAGACCAAGCCGCCGACTTGCGTTTATCCGGTACATTTTTGGCGGGCGATTCAGATGTTTTACTGTCCACTATAGAGGCTGCCTTACCGATCACGGTCCAACGCTCAGAAGCGGGGTTGCATATCGAATTGGACGATTGATTCGCCGCCATCTTGCGCGGTGATGAAATATTTTCATTGCCCATGTGTCACTTTGCAGATGCTCCGCGTCTTCAAATTAGAAGCGATTGAAACGCAATTGCAAAATTTGAAGCGAGGGGTTTTAACTATGCAAATGCCGGGTAAGAATATCCGTGACCTATTGGCGGCAGCGTCTTTCTCGACGTTGGCGCTTGCAATGCCAGAATTGGCAAATGCGCAGATTGCCGACAGCCTCCAGATTGAGCTTCAAGCGCAGCCACTCGACCAGGCGCTGATCGCGATTGGGCAGTCATATGGCGTGACTGTCGTCGCATCCGAGGCGCTGACGCGGGATAAAGTCGCAGATGCCATATCGGGAAACATGACGGCTGAGACCGCGCTCGAACAGGCCTTGGTTGGAACCGAGCTGTCTGCCGAGCGACTTCCAAATGGCGGGTATGTGATTGCCGCCGCGTCCCAGACGGCAGATCCTCAGCCAGCCACCTCTAATGATGCACCTGTCCGAACCTCTGATATATCTGGCGAAGAGAATGTCAGCCTGCAGACACAAATCGTTGTGACAGGCTCGCGGATCGACAGAACCAATGCGAACGCGCCGAGCCCGGTGGATGTCATCACAGCCGAGGATATCGCTATTCTCGGTCTGACGGATACGACCGAGGCCCTCCGCTTTGTGCCGGCGCTGAACCAGTCGATCAGTTTGACCACACCGGAACTTGGCGGCCGAACGTCCTTTGCTGCCGGTGCGGAAGGAACAGCGGGTCTTGCGACACTGAATTTGCGTGGGCTCGGCGTTGAAAGAACACTGGTGCTTGTGAATGGTCGCAGACATGTCGGTGGCGTCACCGGTTTGCCCACAGTTGATGTAACATCCATCCCCCAGGCGCTTGTCGAACGGGTCGAGGTGCTGACCGGTGGAGGCTCATCCGTCTACGGAGCCGATGCTGTTTCCGGCGTCGTCAACTACATCATCAAGGACGATTTTGAGGGCGTCGAGTTTGCCGCAAATTATAGCTTGCCGACGACCAGTGGCGGCGATGGCTATTTTGGCTCCCTTACCCTCGGCGGGAACTTTGGCGAAGGCCGCGGCAACGCCGTTCTGAATGCAGAATATCAATTCCAGGACAATCTGCAGACGCAGGATCGCAGCTTTACGGCAAGCAATAGTCTTCCGGCGGCTAATTCGCCAGAGCTTGCAGCAGCTTTGGGGATCAGCCCGGATTTTTTGAATGTAATTGTTCCCGATCGCCGGGGCCCTTTTAACCCCGCCGCCGGTCTTGCCTCATTTACATTCCTGGGAAGCGCCGGTACGGCGATCTTTGGAGCGGCTGACGGTTTAACGGAAATCGGTGGTGTGCCTACTTTGCAAGTGATTGATCGGGCGACGGGAGAAATCCGACCTTTCGATTTTGGTGTCCCGACCGGGCAGGCCTTTTTCACCTTGGGTGGTGACGGAGCAACCACGTTTGGTTTTGCCCCAGAATCCGATCAGATTCCGCAGAGTGAGCGATTTACGATCAATGGTTTTGCCGATTACGATATTACACCCTGGCTGACCTCTTTTGTTGAAGCAAAATATACGCGCACGGATTCATCGAGCCAGGTTCTCTTTACACTGAACCCCAATGACGTTCCGATCCAGCTTGATAATCCCTTCATTCCGGATCTGGTTTTGCAACAGCAAGCGAGCCTCGCCGCGCAAGGGTTTGAGACAAACCTTGTTGTCGACAATCTTCTGTCCGACCCGAATACCGATATTCCGCGGGAGGCTGTGCGTGAAACTTTTCGGATCGTTGGTGGCTTTGAGGGAGATGTCTCCGAGGCCTTAAACTACGAGCTGTCGTTTAATTATGGTCGAACGGACACAACGCTTATTAATAATGGCGAATTGATCCCCGACAGGTTCTTTGCAGGAGCCGACGTGGTCGCCGACCCTGTAACGGGTAATCCTATCTGCCGATCCGATATTGATCCGGATACGCCTTTTGCCACAAGCGGCTTCCCAGCGCCCGCCATTCCCGGTTTTAACACCTTCGCGCCAGGAGACGGCACCTGTCAGCCGATCAATCTATTTGGGGAGATAAGCGACGCGGCGGCCAATTTCTTCCTGTTGCGCACAGAGCAAACCTTTGAACTCGAGCAGTTCGTGGTCAACGGGGTCATCACCGGCAACAGCAGTGAATTTTTTGAGCTGCCTGCCGGAGCGATCGGGTATGCGGCCGGGTTTGAATATCGCGACGAGCAGAGCTTCTATCAGCCAGACCCTTTGCAAATTGCAAATCTGGGCTTTCTGTCTGCCTTCTCCGATGATGTTCCGATCAGTGGTGGTTTCGATGTGATCGAAGGCTTCGGTGAGGTCAATATCCCACTACTCGCCGATTTGCCGTTCGCAGAAAGCCTTGATTTTACCGCATCTGTTCGGGTTTCAGACTATAGCAGTGTAGGCACAACAACGGCATTTGCGTTTGGCGGTGTCTGGGAGCCGACGAGCGACCTGCGCATTCGGGGGTCGTTTAACAGGGCCGTAAGAGCGCCGAATATCGGTGAGCTCTTCACCCCCCAGGTCACCGTTCCCGGGCAAACGCTTGATCCCTGTGCTGCCGATCAAATCAACCTTGGAACGTCAACACGTATTGCCAATTGTGCGGCGCTTATTGGCGGTATTCCTGACTTTGATGGGTCTCTTTCGCTTACATCTTTTGCCGTTCAGCAGACGACCGGTGGCAATCCTGATCTTTTGGAAGAGACGGCTGATACATTCACAGTCGGATTGGCCTATAAGCCTTCATTCCTGCCGGGCTTTGTGATTGTTGCAGACTATTACAACATCGATATTGAAGACGGGATTACCGGCGCGCCTTCAGACGAGTTGATTGCCGCAAATTGTGTGGATGCGGAGACGCTCGACAATGCGTTTTGCGATGCGGTTACGCGTGACCCGGTGACGGGAAACATTGTCGCCGTGACAAGCACGTCATTAAATTTGGCGGCCATCCGCGGAGAGGGGATTGATTATGAAGCAAGTTATGCCTTCAATCTCGATCGTTTTTTCAGCCGCCCCACAGGTGAATTTACGGCGTCGATTGCAGGGACCTGGCTGCTCGAACGCGAAGACGTCCCGTTTGCAGACTTCCCGGAATCCGTAGATGTGATCGACCAGGAAATTGGCTTCCCGGAGCACTTCTTCAATGTTGGTCTGGCCTGGAATATGGGGCCGTGGAGTGCCGATTACGGGTTTAATTTCCAGTCGAGCCAGTTCCTGACCTCCGGGTTCCCATTCTTTGACCGGGAGACCATTGAAGCAGACCCATTCCTGCTGTTCGATCCGAAAACAGGCAGTTCGTTCGTGCACTATATCGGTGCGGCTTACAATTTCCGCGATCAGGTAGATTTGAGTATTCGAATCAACAATCTCGGGGACCGGGAACCTTTCTTTGGTGCGCCACAATTCCAAAGGTTCCAGCCTGTATCCGCAATCGGCCGCACGGTTCAGTTTGGCATTCGCGCGCGCTTTTAGGTGACCGTGCCCAAGGTGTGGTGGGCGACGACTGAAATGTCGCTCACCACTGTGCTTGCTCTCGGCATCGGATGCTATAGGTAAGGGCAAATGACCGCACTGGCTCGCAAATTACCAGATTGGATGGACCGAACGGTCAGGCTCGCGCTCGGTTTAATTGGCGGTTATTTCGTTACCAACAGCTATATCGGCTTCACCGGCGTCGCCTTATCGGAACTCGGCCTGGCGCGCGGGGAGGCGGCGAGTTTCGCGATTCTGACCAGCGCATTTGTTTTCGTTGGATTGATTGTATGGTCTGCGGCAACGCGCCGGCTTTTTAGAACCGCAATCGTGGTGATAGCCAGCAGTATCATCATGGCAATTTGTACACCGTACTTGACCGCGCTTTGAGGTGAATAGAATGCATATTGCAGACGAATTCCGGAAATCCATGAACTGGCTGCATACTTGGCTCGGCATTGCATTGTCCGGTGTTTTGTTCGCCGTTTTCTGGATGGGGTCTTTGTCGGTTTTTATGTACGAGACCGATCAATGGATGATGCCAGAGGCACGGGGCCCAGCGGTCGAAACAGTCTCGCTTGATGAAACGGTCCTGCCCTGGTTGGAACAGTCGGATGTTTCTGCCGAGCAAAGCGTATTCGTTGTTATGCCGAGTGTTCGCAAGCCACTTTTGCGGGTGGGTGTGTTTGGCGGCGATAATGGGCCGTTGAACGCGTATTTCGACCCAGCCACCGGGAAACAAGTTGAGCGTACGGGCACTTTCGGCTCATCGGGCTTTTTCTATCCGTTTCACTATAGTCTCCATATCAATTGGCAGGGGCTCGGCTATTGGATCGTCGGCTTGGCCGCGATGGCGATGCTTACCCTCGTCGTGTCCGGCATTTTCATTCATCGCAAAATCGTCCAGGACTTTTTCTCTTTCCGCCCGACCAAAGCGCTTCGCCGCTCGACCCTTGATCTGCACAATATTACGGGTTTGGTGGCGCTGCCGTTCCATATCCTGTTCCCACTTACCGGGATCACAATTTTTGCGCTTGTCTATTTTGAAGGGGCCGCGCTGAAGCCATTCAAGGGGGAAGTGTTCGATTACACCCGCGAGGCCAATGGATATTATGTGATAGAGCCCGATGGCGTGGCAGCCGACCCCGTTCAATCGGTTGATGGCTTTATTGAAGAGGCAGAGGCGATCTGGACATCACGATCCGGCACTCCGGCATCGGCAGACTATATTCGTATTGAAGCTTATGGCGACACGAACTCTAAAGTTGTCATCCAGCATTCGGGTCCGCGCCTGCAAGTTGCCCGCAGCCAAGGCCGTATCGTGTATGATGCCGCGTCAGGGGAAATGGAGCAGGATTTTCAACCTGCCCCCATCCGCAACGCCCTGTCTTGGCTAGAGGGGGCACATTATATGATGTTTCGCCCTTACCACGTGCGGTGGCTTCTTTTCTTTGGCGGTCTCATGGGGGCCGCAATGATTGCGACAGGCTTACTGTTCTGGATGCGGGCCAGAATTCGCAAGGGGCTTGAGCCAACAAGCGTAAGGGTCGTGCGCGCCCTCAGCGTCGGAAGCATCACGGGGATGATTGGCGCGAGCGGTGCTTTCCTCCTCGCAAACCGGCTACTCCCGCTGGATATTGATGGCGATGGCCGCGCTTATCTTGAAGTTCTGGTATTCTATAGTGTCTGGCTGTTGTCATTTGTGCATGCAGCTATTCGGAACAAGCAGGCCTGGCGCGATCAGGTCTGGGTAATTGCTGGGATCGCGTTCTTGGCTCCCGTTTTGAATTGGGTCAGCACGGGTGACTTTTTGACGGTATCGATCAGCCAGGGACAATGGGCGGTCGCTGGAACTGATCTTGTGATTTTGGCAAGCGGCGGGCTCGCTGTATTCGCTGCGTTACGATTGAAGCAAACCGAGCGTGTTGAAGCGGCGAAAGCGCAGAGGAGGCCCGTGGCCGGCAGTCTTGCCGATGCGGCAAGTGTTCCCGCTGAGTAGCCAGCTATGATCCACACTGCGCTATTACTTTTCGCGTTCTTAACAGCGTTTTTGGGATGCGCTTTTCTGGCCCTTAGCCAAGACCGTCATTGGCGCGCATTGATGGAAAGAGGCACCCTTGGCCCTGCCTTTCAGAGGCCGGCGGGGTGGATACTGATTGCCGTATCTTTGCTTGTGGTGGTTCTGCGCGATGGCGGCAGTTTTGGCGCTCTGATATGGCCGCTGCTCTTGGCACTGACGGCTGTTTTGACGGCGCTTATGTTGGCGTATTGGAAAAAACCGATGGTTGTATTGGCACGGGCGTCTTTGTCTCTCTCTTCCAGAAATATAACACCCTAAATGAGCCGGCAGAGGCGATCACCTCCATATCGATCTTGGACGCTGCGGCCATCTTATTACTGAGTTGTGTCTAAGATGTTTGGTGCCTAGAAATTTCAGATATCACGTTGCGTTTTTTAGAGGCATTGGCTGGGCAATTGATAGGATAGACTAGGAGAGGGCCCTCGCGCATTGTTCAGACTGTCCTTGTGTTGGAAACCCGGAAGATTGTTTCCAGGTCCACAATCGCCCAAATGGATGATCTGATAGGGATGTATGCGAAAGCGCCCCCTCTTTGTCGTTCCCTCCCAGGATAGCTGAGTTATCAATTCAATTGCCAAAAGCAGTGTGGTGAAAATAGTTCCCGCTCTCCACTTTAAACCCTCCCGGACACGTGGTGCTCGGCGTTAAAAGGCATAGGTGGCGAATAGGAATAGGCGTTCGACATCCAAGCCAGGTACGCCTGGAAGTGTGTTGTTGGTGAAATAGTTTCCATATTTAATTTCGAGACCAACATCGCCCCATTTGCCCCAAAGGCGAAAGTCGAATTCCTCGCCGATATCAATATTTCCATCATCGGTATTGAAATCATGATACCAGGCAGTAAAGCGCAGTCCCTTGATCGGGCCAATGTCGCCAAAATTAATGCCCGCTTTTGCATAGCCGTCTCTGATGCCCTGTCCGGGCGTTGCAAGGAACACGTCTGCATACCCTTGGAATTTATGAAGCGTTGCAAAGGGTGTTGAAAAGCCGACACCGTTGTCACCGCCTAGAAATTCAACGCCGCCGCCGCCAAAAAACTTTCCGATGCCATATGTTCCTTCGACCAAGAAGTAATTTGAATTGAAGTTGTTGGGATTGCTCTCAAAGTCACTTTGATTGGCATAGGAGAGTTGATAGTTCAAGTTGCCTGGGCCGATGCTTTGGCTGCCCGCCAAGCGTGCGCCATATGTTTGCGAAGCGAGATTACCACCCACTTCTTCAATATCGATCAAGTATGCAAATGTTGTGAGCTTGCCCAATGGTGTTGGATAGGCTGCGTTGACCAGAAAGCTATCACCCTCAAAAGTCGATGCTGCCCCACCGTCATTTATACCGTTTGCCGGGGGTTCATCGCCAAATATCCTGTTAGCCTGATTGAGATAGGTGAAATCAAAAGTGAGGTCGCCAAGGCTTTTATTGGTTACCCGAAATGCATCGAATGTTTGTTCATTCTGGCGGAAGCCGACATTGCCGATAAATCGGGAGTCATCATAAATAATGCGCTGGCGGCCAATTGTTACGGTTGTGTCCGGAAGCGATGTATTGGTGAGCTGAATGCGGTTCAGCTCAATAGCCTCTGGATCGGCGTCACCGATTTTCCTGTGGTCGCCGAT
>JBCBAO010000029.1:0-14075 GCA_038532405.1 Pseudomonadota bacterium
GAAACATATTTCGGCGTGATGGGCAGATGAACGGTAAACGCTGTCCCAATTCCGGGAAAGCTGTTCAAACTGATATTGCCGCCGAGCATTTCGGCAAGCCGTTTGACAATCGCGAGCCCAAGGCCGACCCCGCCATCTTTCTTGGCATCCTCGGCAGAAGACTGGCGGAAGGCATCAAAGAGGCGGGCCTGATCGGCCGGCGCAATGCCAGGCCCTGTGTCAATGATCGTCCAGTTCACGCCGTCCTGGCGCGCATCGACATCAACGAGAACCCCGCCCTGCTCGGTAAATTTCAGGGCGTTGCCTACAAGATTGAAAAGGATCTGGCGCACGCGTCCGGCGTCGCTCGACAGCGTCACTCGCCGCGGTGAGCGGGCCCGCACCGCGACATCGATACCCGCAGCATGGGCCCGGGGGGCGAGCAACTCGACCACCTCCCGTGCAAGCTCCACCGGATCGAACGTGGTCGTTTCAAGTTCAAGTTCCCCGGCATCAAGGCGAGCATAGTCGAGCACATTGTTCAGAAGGTCGAGCAGTCTGGACCCGCTCAGCCGAATGGCTTCGGCATATTCGCGTTGGGCCGGATCAAGCTCCGTTTCCAGTAGCAGGGACACCGTACCCAAAATCCCGTTAAGGGGGGTGCGGATTTCATGGCTTGTGGTGGCGAGGAAAGCCTTTTCGGCCCGGTGGCCGGTCGATGGAGGGGAAGAGGCGTCCGTCATACCGTCTACAGTGGCTGAAACGGTTAACTTTTCTTTTAATAGACGAGCGCTGAGGCCGTGGTTTTCCGTTCTGTTCCTGCTGGGCGTCGGCGATAGGTCAGGGCTTCAGCGATATGGATCCGGCCAATGCCCTGGGCCCCGTCCAGGTCGGCAATGGTGCGGGCGACCTTCAGGACGCGGTGATAGCCCCTTGCGGTCAAATTCAATTTGACCGCCGCGTCAGCTAGCAGGGCGCTGCCCGCCTTGTCCGGGCAGGCAAACCGGTCGAGTTCCGGCGGGCCCGCATCGGCATTTAGGGCGCGCCGGGAGCCAAGGTTCGCGTTGTTGTATCGCTCAGCCTGGATATCACGCGCCGCCGCAACCCGCGCGGCCACATCCGCCGTGCCTTCATTGGGCGGTGGCAGGGTCAAATCCACGGCTGTCACCGGCGGGGTGTCATAGAACAGGTCGATCCGGTCTAGGAACGGCCCGGATATTCGCGACTGGTATTTCTGCTGGCAGGCGGGAGGGTTGCGGCAGGCCGTTTCCGATGGGCCGCCGCCGCACCGGCAGGGGTTCATCGCGGCAATCAGTTGGAAACGCGCGGGATAGCGCACATGCCGATTGGCCCTTGCAACCACCGCTTCCCCCGTTTCGATCGGTTGGCGCAGAGCGTCCAGCGCCTGGGCATTGAATTCAGGCAATTCATCCAGGAAAAGAACACCGTGATGGGCGAGGGACACTTCCCCAGGCTTGGCCTTCACCCCGCCGCCGACCAGCGCTGCCATGGAGGCCGAATGGTGGGGTGCCCGGTAGGGCCGCTGCCGGGACAATTGGCCCCGATCCAGCAATCCAGCAACGGATTGAACCTGGCTCACTTCAAGCAGTTCATGGGCCGCCAGGGGCGGCAAGAGCCCGGGCAGTCTTTGGGCCAGCATTGATTTTCCAGATCCCGGTGGTCCGCAATAAAGCAAATTGTGTCCGCCGGCGGCCGCGATTTCCAGAACACGCTTCGCCATGTCCTGACCCTTTACATCCCGCAAATCCGGCCCGGCCACGGCGGCTGCCAATTCGCCGCGGGCCGGGGCCCCGAGCACGGCGCGTCCTGAAAAGTGATTGATCAATGCGATCAAGCTTTCTGCGGCAATGGTCTCACCGCCCGCCCAGGCCGCTTCCGATCCGCAAACAGCGGGGCAAACAAGGCGCAGGTCCAGTCCGTTCGCCGCCATCGCGGCTGGCAGGACACCCAGGGTTTGCCCCAGCCTTCCATCCAAGGACAACTCCCCGATCGCCGCATATCCATTGAGTGCGTCCGGCGCGACCACACCCATGGCCGACAGCATTGCCAGGGCGATTGCGAGGTCATAATGGCTGCCTTCTTTCGGCAGGTCTGCCGGGGCCAAGTTGACGATAATTCGCTTTGGCGGCAGAGCCAGTCCGATCGAGGCGAAAGCGGCGCGGACGCGTTCTCGGCTTTCCCCAACCGCCTTATCCGGCAATCCAACGATGGCAAAGTAGGGGGCCGAGCCCGTCATTTGGACCTGAACATCCACCGGTTTGGCATCCACGCCTTCAAAGGCAAATGTCGTAATCCGGCTGACCATGGGGCGTCTCTCCAGTTGAATTCTGGATAACACCCCTTTTGGAACAAATAAAGAACTTTATTCTAAGGCATCATGGATTTCTGGCTCTCGCAGACCGTTTGGGATGCCTACTCACATCCTGTGTTCAGTGCGGCGCGTGCAGCCCGGCCCGTTCCCCAAGCAGGCCCTGGGCAATCGCCAACGCATCCTGGATCGGTTGCGCGTATGGGTCCGTCGAGATCAATGTTTGCTGGCGGCGAATAGCATCGCGGACTTTGTCGTCCCGCATCACAATCCCTGCAAGCCTTGGCCGGAAGCCGAGAAAGGTTTCGCACGCCCGGGCAATGGCTTCATGGGTGCGCTGGCCGGCGGCCCGCGTTTCAGCCTGATTGATTGCGATGACGGGCTCCACCTTGGGCGCATATCCACGCAAGACCTTGATGAAGGCATAAGCATCCGTCATCGACGTCGGCTCATCGGTGATCACCATCACCGCTTTATCAGCGGCACGGGCAAGGCGCATGCAATTGGCCTCGATCCCTGCACCAAGGTCCAGCACGACCTGGTCGTATTGCAGGGCGAGGGCAGACAAACCGGCAGCCAATCGCGCCACCTCTTCCTGGGGCAATTCGGCAAGGGCCCCCGATCCGGACCGACCTGGCAAAACATCAAAGCCGCCCTCTGCGGCCCCGCCATCCACGCGGGTCACGGCGTCATCAAGCTCTACCCAGCCTGCAATGACCGCAGCGAGGTCTGTCTCCGGCGCGATCCCAAGCTGGACGTCGATATTGGCAAGCCCCAAGTCGCCATCGACGAGGAGCGTCCGCTTCCCAGCCTTGGCAAAGGCACTTGCAAGTGTGATCGACATGAACGTCTTTCCCACACCCCCTTTTCCGGAGGCAACGGCTACGATTGAAGCCGGTTGCACCCGGGTGCGGGGCATTGTCGGTGTTTCTTCGGATTTGCGAAGCATGAAGCTCATCAGGCGGCTCCTCTCAAGGCATCCTGGCCGACAGCATCCTCCATCAGAAGGGCTCCCAGGCGGGAAGGCGCAGCGGGGATAAGTCCGCCGCCGATAAATGGGGTAATGGCGAGGTGGGACAGGGCAATCTTTGCGGCGGAAAGGGCTGCAATTGCGCCGCCCCTGCGCCGGGCCACATCAAGCTTGGTCAGGATCGCCCGTTTGACCCCAGCCGATGCAAATGCCCTGGCAGCCTCTGCCTGGTCATCGGGATGACCTTCAGCAGATAAAACAAGCACAGGCTCAACATCTATGGCTGCAACCAGGTCTTTAAGCCGCGCCAGGTCCTCATGGTCAAAGGGAACAATTGCTGGAAGATCGATGACACATCGTTCCTCCCGGCGATGGACCTCATCCATCAGCCCGAAAAGGGCATCGGGGTCTGTCGCGATGCGCACCTGGGCCCGCTCTCGCTCAAGATAGGCCGACAATTGTTCGCCGCCGGCCGTGGCATCGAAATCCGCGGCAACGGGAAGTATTTCCGTTTTGGCCACGGCAGCCCGACGCGTCAGCTTTGCCGCTGTGGACGTGCGCCCATGGCCCGGTGGGCCGACAAGCAGGATATTTTGCCTTGGCTGCGTCGATAGCGGGTCGAACAAAAGAAGGTCTTCTAGGCCGGAGGCGAGGGCTTCGGCCGGTTCTTGAATGTCTGGATCCGCTGCATGGGCCACACGGTCCGCAAAGCGGCGCGGTGCGCCATGCCACGTCAATGCATCGCGGATCCGGTGGCTAAGCACACTGGTTGGCGTGTCGCTCGCCCGGTCATTTCCACGCAGGAAAAGTGGCCGGTCCGGCCCGCCGCGCCGGCTTGCGCCGTCAGTGGCAGCGCGCACTTCCACACGCCCGTCAACCTCGCGTTCCGATAAGATGACCGCTTCGTCGCCCATCTCCGCGAACACCAGGGCCCGCGCAGCATCGAAGGTTTCGGCAGCGAACATCTTCATACGCATGGGGCGGGTCCTTTCTCTTTACGGAAAGAGTAAGCCGCCCAATGGTTAATGAATGGTGTGAATGGCTTAATCCTTTGCGCCAAAAAGCAGCGCAAACGAGAGCAAGACTGAAAAGATACGGGATTTTCCGCTACGGCACGAAGACAGTGTATTCGACCGTGACGCCAAAGTTCAGCAAGCCGAGGGAAAGATCGTATCCAGCGACTGTCCCACCGGTGATTGGATAAGACAGATCGAAGCGAACGGATTGGTCCGCGATGCTGCCCGGGGTCGCCGCTGTTCGTTGATTGCCTGTGAACACCGTCGTTGGCGCGAGCAGGGTTGGAAGCGTTAGGGGCGTTGCAAATCCAGCTTGCTCGCCGCCGGAGTGGGGCGGCTGGGCCGATGCTCCGTAGGAAAAACCACCATCTGTCCGTTCTGCGCCAACCGGTGCAACTTCCATGACCAGGCTTACCGCGTTCAAAACCGCCGCGCTGAACCCAGGGAAGGCGGGGCCAAGGTCCACGTCCGTGATCTCAGCGCTGATGTTAAACGCCGTGTTCGATGCCACATAGAAGCTGGTTTGCGGGGTTGCATTTGCAAAGCCGACATCGGCGTCCAGCGCGAAAGCGCTGAAAGCATCTGCGCCATCTAGCGTGCCATCCCCATCCGTATCGGTATTGAAATCCCCGCCCGGCGTACCGGTGACAGTAAACGGAAATGCACCCGAAGACGCATTGTTTGCTGTGGATACCAAAGACCCCGTCACAACGGTAAAGGCGTCGCCCGCGATAATGTCAGTCCCGTCCGGTGCCCCGTCAGCTATGATAAAATCAACTGCAACTGGTGCATTGCCGGCAGCGTCAGCGCTCCAGACAATGACGATACCGTCAATGTTGAAGGTTGGATCGGCAACGACGTCCGCTTGGGCCAGCTGGGCAAGGCTGCTGGCCAGAACGGTCGCCAGGGAAAGACGCGAAATGGGGGACAATTTGGGGCGGCCTTTGAAATGAACAGTTCGGTTTGGGTCTTTGAAAACAAAGGCGATCTAGACCATAGACAGGTTCCGAATTGCTTAAGCCAAATGTTGAATTTCGGTTCCAACGCCCAATTCACGGCACATATACTGTAAAAATAATGTCAGGTAGGCGTGATGTCTCCAGGTGTGGAATGCGCGATATGAGCTCAGCATCGAAGCGCACCGATTGATCCCGAATTGTCCCGCGGCGAGCCGCTGTCCGCCGATTTCCGCGAAAAACCGTCGTTCGCTGTTCAAGGTCCCCAAGGGTTTTGACGCTTTTGTCCATTCCGCCATCGGGGCCTGCTGAATGGGGATATTGCGCGCGTCCGCCGCTCAGGCTGACCGAAAAATCAAAACTGATACGATCCAGTGGCTGGGGATCAGCAGCTTCCAGTTCCGCGTCAATCGAAAAGGCTGTGTTCGATGCCACAAAAAAGCGCGAGGCGGCATAGGCCGCATCTGTTTCCGCCGTGTTCTTTTCCAAGGGGCCTGAGATCGGCACCAACCGACCCGAGCCGAATGCAACCGGAAGATCTGCCCGTGCCTGCACTGCCCGTCCGGCCTTGGCCTGGAACCTGTCGGAAATCTGGGGAGATGTGCCGCTCTCTGCCCCCCAGACAATTACCAGGCCTGGAACATCGAACCGCGGTTGGTCGATAATATCCGCATTCGCCATGCCAGCGCAGCTGAGCGCGAGTAGACCATATCTTACAAAGGCACGAATGAACGTCATCGATCCCGCTTTCGATGAGTGTATGTGCGAACCCGCCCTACCGTTCCAATTTCGGTGTCGTATTTTCCGCCGGATCCGCTTCCCGCAGGACATTGACCTGATTCGCGCTCGCGTCCTGTGCCAGGTCATCCGGCGCGGCGAGGGCGTGCTGGGAGGGAGCCTTTGTCCCTTGGGCGAGGAGATCCTGGGTCGCCAGGGCATAGGCAACCAGGCCGATGTAAAACCCTATGATAATCAGGAGTAAGACCGATGGTCCCTGGCGCGGGGCTTTGCCGCGGTGATCGTCCGCCTCTCTCATGCGTGGAATGCTCGACAATGGCATAGCAGATCTCCAGGTTGTGTTCCGTTGCGGGAAGACACCCAAGAACTGTGCCAATTTGACAAACCCTGGCGCTTGACGGCGCGCCGCGGGCCTCCTAGCGCTGATCGCAATCGGCAAACCGCCCCATATTTAACGAAAGAGGATACCCATGGCTGATGATTGGACACTGCCCGAAGGCAACCTGATGGCGGGCAAACGCGGGCTTGTCATGGGGGTCGCAAATGACCGGTCCATCGCCTGGGGCATTTCCAAACAACTGGCGGCCCAGGGCGCAGAACTTGCCTTCACCTACCAGGGCGATGCGCTGGAGCGCCGCGTCCGCCCCCTTGTGGAAAGCCTCGGCTCCAATCTCATGATCCCGGCCGATGTGACCGATGACGCGCAAATGGATGCCGCGTTCGCGACCCTGAAAGAGCAGTGGGGCAAGCTCGACTTTCTTGTCCATTCCATTGCCTTTGCCGGCAAGGAAGAGCTCCAGGGGTCCATGGTTGCCAATACGAGCCGCGAAGGCTTCCACCGGGCCATGGATATTTCGGTCTATTCCTTTATCGACACCGCCCGCCGCGCCTCCGAGCTGATGACCGATGGCGGCGCGATTGTCTCGATGACCTATCTCGGGGCCGAACGGGTTGTGCCGTCCTACAATGTCATGGGGGTCGCCAAGGCCGCCCTGGAGGCGGCGACCCGCTATGCGGCGCGCGACCTCGGGCCCAAGGGTATTCGCGTGAACGCGATTTCCGCCGGAGCCATGAAGACCCTATCCCTCGCTGGTATCCGCGGTGGCAAAAGCCTCATGGGCACCGGGCGGGACTGGTCGCTTCTAAAGGAAGACACCAGCATGGAAGGCGTCGCCGGCTGCGCCCTCTATCTCCTCTCACCCCTCGGCCGATCCATCGCCGGCGAGGTGATCCACGTCGACGCCGGCTTCCACGTCGTCGGCGTGCCGGATCTCAGCGAGGCATAGGGGGTAGGGCCCATCCAAATGGCCCAATCTAAGCAAGACGAGCGCCTCAAACACGCGCCAAAAGCTGCCAGCGCCCGCAAGCAGCCCCGCCAATGTCTGCGTTTGGTCATGTGAGGCCGAAGCCTGGGAGTGCGTTATGAGGCGATTTTAGGTCACTCAGCCATGTCCTACGATTGGTATAGAGGTTGTGAACTCGATCAGTTCACGAGTGATTGCGCGAGGCGGCACTCTCCACGCGTTCAACCGACTATCGTGTTTCGCCCGGTGGAAAACCGAATACCTTTTTAAAAGCCTCACTGAATGAGCTGCGGCTCTGATAGCCCGCGGTGATACTCGCCTGTTCGATTGTTGCGCCTCCCGCGATCTGTATAAGACTGTCAGACAGGCGTGCACGTCGCACCCACTGTGCAGGCGATAGGCCTGCCTGATTCCGAAACTTGCGCTCCGCCGTTCGCCTGGAAATCCCAACCATTGAGCAGGCCTCCTCAAGCGACAATTTCCGCTCGACGTCCGCCAGTAGAACATTCGCCAATTGGCGTGCTTTCCGATCAACAGGCAGAACAAGTGAATGGCCTGCGGGCGGAGCCACGTTTAACTCCTTGAGGATAATCGTGCTCAATGCTCTGTCCACCTCTTGGCGATCATCCAGCCATCCAGAATCACAGACCCGAACAATCGCCTCATGGAGAAGGCCTGTCACATTGAAAGCGACGTGTTTGGTGGGATGGTCTAGCAAACCGGGCCGAAAGTAGAGCGTGCGGAGTTCAAGTTCAGATGACATGAACAAGGCATGGGGTTCATGCGCAGGAATCCATAGAGCTCGGCGCGGCGGAATGATCCACGCATACCCGTTCAACTCGGCACGCACGGCCCCCCGTTGAGTATACAGTAACTGAGGCCAAGGGTGGCTGTGTTCGGCTTCGGATGCTCCAGCCACATAGTCCACACTTAGGGATCGAATTAGAAAGTGAGCCTCATCGGCAGACGTATATATTTGTCGCATATGGGCACAATATTGGCGTTATTTAGCATATACGACAATCCCATTTCATTTCATGATTGCGATTGAAAGGAGAAGTCGATGCCAAATGTTCTCGCTCACTTTGCAATTGAGGCCGATGACGTGTCCCGTGCCAGGCAGTTTTATGAGGCTGTTTTTGGATGGCAATTCGAGCCCTGGGGACCACCGGATTTTTATCTTATCCAAAATGCCGGTGTTCAGGGCGCTCTTCAGAAAAGGAGAGAGCCTATGCCAGATGGCAGGAAGGGCTTTGAATGCTCATTCGCCGTAGATAATTTGGACGCGACGATCGATAGGATTGAAATTGCTGGCGGAGCCCTTGTGGGATCTCGGCACTTCATACCCACTGTCGGTGAACTGGTCGCTTTTCAGGATACAGAAGGCAATGAAGCCGTAATTATTCAGTACACGGCAGATCGCCTGGCTGAATTGGGGTTAAACGGACCATCCTCGGTTTCCAAATGACGACACCTTAACATTAGAGTGCGGCCACTATGCGGACAAAACCGCAATGCGCAAATTGGCCATCAACGTCCACCTAGTATTGATCGATTAGTCGAGCGTTGGCTGGATTGTGAATTAGGTCCCGGACTGGCTAAATCAGCCATTTCTTGGCGTAGCCATTGGTGACCTTTGTCGGCGTGCGAACGTGCGTGCCAAGCGGTGTAGAGGGAAAAGCCCCTTGTCTCGAACGGTAGTTCGGTGAGGTGGAGCTTATCAGTGTAACGCAGCGCCATGCGTTCAGGCAGCACGCAGACATAGTCCGTGTCCATCAGGAGCGGCGGGATCAGCGTGAACTGCTGCACGGAGATCATTACATGCCTGGCACTGTTTTTGGTAGCTAGGGTTTCGTCCACACCGCCCGTGAAGGTCCCGGCTGTGAGCACCATGAGTACAAACTTCAGGTCGCAGAACTCATCAA
This sequence comes from Pseudomonadota bacterium, assembly GCA_038532405.1. Taxonomy (GTDB): domain Bacteria; phylum Pseudomonadota; class Alphaproteobacteria; order Caulobacterales; family Hyphomonadaceae; genus CALLCD01. The sequence continues at coordinate 9,218 of JBCBAO010000029.1, forward strand.
GGGTCGTGGGCACTGTGCCGCGTGGATGACCCTTCCGCTGGGCTAAAACGAAGCGCTCGTCGGAGAGCTTTCGGGCCCGCAGCGTCTCCGGCGTCATGCCGAGTGAGCCAATCAGTAGGTCGATGCGGCCTTCCTCCATATATGGCAGCAGCATATCCTGGTCGTAGTTGGCGACGCTGATGCGGATATTGGGCGCCACCGTCTCCAGATGGGCAATCAGGGGCAGACCGAAAGTCAGAGCCGCATAATCGCTCGCCATGATATGAAAGGTACGCTCCGCCGTGGCAGGAACGAAGGGCGTTTGCGGCGCTATTGCGCGGCTCAGCTCTTCTAACGCGAGCCGTAAAGGTATTTGCAGAGCCTCGGCTCTGGTGGTGAGCGTCATGACGCGCCCGCCGTCCGCAGCCACCAGCAAGGGGTCGTTGAAGGCCTCGCGCAAAGATTTAAGGCGGCGCGACAGGGCGGGCTGACTAATCGCCAACTCATCTGCGGCACGCGTTACATGCCGCAGGCGGAGCAACGCTTCTAGCGAGACGAGAAGCGATATGTCGAAGCTGCGCAGGTCCATGACGTTACTCCGAAACAAGTCATAACAATATTGCATTACAATAATCTGATCAATGCATTTCCAATATGACTCTCCATTCCTCACGTTCGAGACATCAACCAATGGAGTGCACAATGAAAGCCTGGATGCTTGAAAAACCTGGCGGCCGCTTTGGCCTCGAAACCCTGGAAATGCCGGAAGCCACGCCCGGCAGCGTGATCGTGGACATGAAAGCCACGCCCCTTCTTAGCTATACCCGTACTTATTTGAACGGGGACATGCCCTATGCCTATCCTGATCGCCCCTTCATTCCCGGCACGAATGGCGTGGGCATTGTCAAGGCGGTGGGTGCCAGCGTCGATCATGTGAAGCCCGGTGACAGGGTGCTGACCGACCCCTATCTGAAGTCCGCCGCACCCGTGGCCGACCCGGCCCAAATCCTGATCGGTCTCACCGGCATCAGCCCGGACAGCGATCCTATGCTCCACGACTGGGCTGACGGCACCTGGACCCAAATCGCTCGCTTCCCAGCCAGTACGGTCTTCCGAGCTGACGGACTGGACGCTCACGATGACGAGGCGCTCTCGACGATCGCCAAGTTCATTGTGCCCTTTGGCGGGCTGCGCAAGGGCGGCTTCGGGCCGGGCCAGATATTGGTGGTTCACGGCGCGACAGGATACTTCGGATCGGCGGCTGTTCTCCTTGGCCTGGCCCTCGGTGCGGAAAAGGTTATCGCGACAGGCCGCAGCATCGGTACACTACAAGCGCTCGCCGAGACTGCCGGCGATCGGGTGGTGCCGGTGGCCATGACAGGCGACGTTGAGCAAGACGCTGCCGCCATCAAGGACGCCGCGGGTGGGCCGATCCACATGGCCTATGACATGGTGGGCGGCGCTTCCAGTGCCAATGGCACGCTCGCCGCCCTCACGTCGCTGAGCCGCGGCGGCATCCTGGTGCTCATGGGGTCCATGACTGTGCCCTTGCCGCTCCCCTATGGCGAGGTGCTACTCAACAATTGGCGCATCGCCGGCAACTTCATGTACACGGTGGAGGACTATCTAAATCTCATATCCTTAATCCGGGCCGGTCATCTGGACTTAAGCCTCGTCAAGATCAAGAGCTTCGCCTTCGAGGACATCGAAACCGCCATCGACGCCACTGGCAAGCTGCGCGGTCTGGAAAACGTCACTTTATTAGTCGATTGAGAGTCATCTGACGAAACCGAACCCATAGAAAACCGGCACTGCATCTTATTTCTTGCAGTGCCAGGTTTTTTTGGCTGTCCGCGAAGCGTTGCAGGTTAACATGGGTTCTCTACTGACTGGGGTCACAATGCGGACATTTTAGACGTAGATATCGGCTCACCGAACGACCGTTCGCCCTACTTTTTGCCGAGTCCGTCAAGCGTCATACTTTAGGCGCTTCAGGACGCTCGTCCTTCAGGCATCGTATGTCGCGAAGGGGCCAATTCAAGCCTGATGCTTCGCAAGTGCAAGCGGCCCCGTATCGCCAAAAACAGTCGTCCAACCAAAGTCGATCAGAGTCTGTTCTGGGGCGAATTTAAGACGTTTGTGAATCGCTTTAAGAGAGGTGTATTGGCCCACTGAAGATAATGTCGATCATCTAAATGGTGATATTTAGCGGGTGGTAATCTTCCCATGCAATACACTAAATATGGTCTTGATGGACATATTCCAGCAATTTTTAAGTGCACTCCTGGGCATTGTTGTATTTGTCGGCTCAATCATGCTGATAATTAAAGCGAATGTTAGAGATTGGGATGTGCTTGTCGCCAAGTATGGGCGTGACTGGGCGACACCGGCCATGCAAAAAAATATGCAGACAGCAATCCTGTACAGCGATGGCAGACCCGCAAAGACATATAATGGCATAATTACAATCGGTCTGTTTCGAGAGGGTGTTGGGTTCAAGTTGAATTCGATACTAGCACCTTTGCACCGGCCTATCTTAGTTCCGTATAAGGACGTGCAAGGCTACAAAAAGGACTGGTTCCTCAATGCTGATTCAATGGAACTGGAATTTCGAAAAACACCTGGCATGAGATTAATTATGCCAGCCGATCAAGTCGATTGGATTGCTGCTGGGGCGAAAGATCGCGTTTCTATTTCGGATCAATATCCATCGCATGGCAAATCGCCGTGGGCCACCAGAGCGGCCGCTTTCTTACTTATGGTAATGTTCGTTTGTGCCGTAATCAGTGCAATCTCTTTTGCGATGCGTTCGGTATTTTAGCATGGTTGGTAGCGCTCTAATTCGGACTTTTGCCTCCAAGGCAATCCCCTGTTTTGCGCACTTATCGGAAATGCCGGGTGATCGTTCGGGGACGAATTTAAGCCGCTCGAGCGACCTGCCAGCTACCGCATTTTGGCCCGTCCTTGTGATGTGCACGTCGAAAATTTACGGCGGCTTTCGGCGGCATTGCAGACATTAGGTTGGACGCTTATCATTGTACTTCACAAGGCATCAGCTTATTTCAGGAAAATCATTCAGCAACGCGGCGATAATTCCTCCCATCGTGACCGTTTGCTCATGTGAGCAATACACTATCCAGTCCATTGATTTATCAAACCAATACCCTTCTGCGCCATTATAGCTGAAATCTACCGCTTCTGTGTCGATCTCAAAGCTCTCATCAAACTCACGAAGCTCCAAAATTCGAGGTATTTGCAAGTCTGACAAAAAGCTATTGATCTTTGAAGTCATGACTTCATTGTCCAAACTCTCTAGCGATCTGAAGACAAGTTTTGGATGAGATTTCTCGGCTAGTGGGTACCAGTAGCCGCCGTCTGCACCCCAGTGCTTTTTTTAGTTCCGACCAATAATCTTCTGCTTCATTCTCTGATAATACCCGTCTATAAAATAGTGGTTGCACGTCTTTTTCAGGCGCGCGTGCGAACTCTAAAATGGAATGTCTAAGTTTCTCCAATTCATCCGCTTCTGCGCGCGCAGCTATTTGAGTTTGAGTTAATCTTTCGAAGTCAGTCTTCTGAAGGCACCATACGTTTCCTAACAGCTGCCGAAGTTCTTCAAGGTTAGGTAAGTTGTCGAAATTGAGCTTCTCAATATCAACAAGTGCGCTTTGCGCCACATTATAACGAGGAAAGATTTCACATGCTTCATCAGTGTAGTAATAGCCGTCTCGATCCTTACCACTAAGCACGAGAGGTTCGTATTCTTTGCACCAGAGGGAATGGCGTTTCATGCAAACGCGGCGGGCAAAAGTATGTAATCTCTGGGCAGGGGTCATGCGGCTTACAATGGCAGAACGCTTCAAATATTTCTATATAGATATATTCTCCCCCTTACCCAAAGCAGACCTAAGCCAGCCTATTAGGTCGTCTTTTAGTCCTTCATTGCCGTTCGCTGTTGGAGGACCAATGTCTCAAAACGCCCAAAACAGTCGTTTGCTCGACTTGTTCGGCTCTTGGAAATTGATTGAGCGTAATGCGCCTGATGTCAGCTACTTTAGTGTTTCTTGCGCTTACGTTTGCCGCGCGCAACTTCCGTTGCCAATGCTTCAAATTTAGGTGTCCAAAAATGTCGGAACGCCATCAGCCAATCGTCGACTTCCTTCAAACCTTGCGTTTCGAGGGCGTATATCCGTCTGGAGCCGCTAACGGTGACAACGGCAAAGCCATTACTTCTCAAGACCTTCAAGTGCTGTGAAACAGCTGATTGGCTAATCGAAAACTCCCCCCCAACCAGTTCGACAATTTCACCGGAAGACAATTCCTGTTCGGCCAGAAGCTCAAGGATACGTCGCCGAACCGGGTCGCCTAAAACATCGAACGCGTGCATCACTCACCTGTATAAAAGTCCGTTGTTCGCCTTGCCATCTCGACAGCAATGTCCCTCGCTTCTCCCGAACTGATATGGGCTTCCCCCCATTTTTGCGCGGAGTCTCTGACGAATCGTTTCCCGGCCGCGCTCGCCACCCATGCTGCGTTTTCTGCAGAGTCGATAAGCACACCGATATTGGTCAGGACATAATCGAGCGCCAGAAAAGCTAAATCCCAGCCAACACCGGTGGCACCCGGCCCATACTTTTGCCAGTGAGCCTCTGCTTTATCATCTTTGGGCATGATGTGCTTCAGGGTTAGCTTTGTACCCTCCGCCGCCGGAGCGAGGTCAACCTCCAGCCAACTTACATCTTCGCCATATTCCCATGTCGCATGAAACATGTGAGGTGGATCGCATATTGTTATTTTTCCACCGGCATGGCCTTCAAGTTGATACCTTCCGCCTGCACGCAGGTCTCCGCTAATGGGAAGGAACCAGCGGGGAATGCGC
>JBCBAO010000030.1:0-13981 GCA_038532405.1 Pseudomonadota bacterium
GATGGCTATGTGCTTACCCCCGCCGGAGAAGACATCCTGGCGGCAACAAACCGATTTGCGGCACATAGCCATCCGGTGTGCGCTCGATCAGCCGGGTGCGCAGGGTTTGCTCAAGATTGTCGATGCGGCGGCTGATGGTGGAATGGTGGACGCCAAGCCGCTCGGCAGCTGCGCGCAAGGTCCCTGCGCTTGCCGCGGCGCGGAAGCATTTTGCATCCTCCCAATCGAGGTTTGACAGGTCGATATCGTGCAGAAGGTCGGTCCGTATGGGCTTGTTGCAAGTGTGGCGTAAAATTTAGCCAATATTGCTTATTTTTCCCGCCTAGCCACGCAAAAAAATTTACCCCATGGATTCTGCAAGACGACATTCCCCGTCTTTTCGCGATCCGTAGGAGGCAAACATGACATTTCCGATCTTGACTATGGCGCTCGGTTCCGGGCTGATCTTGTTGCAATATGTGTTGATGCTGAATGTTGGAATGCATCGATTTGGTGCGTCGGTGGGCGTCGGCTATGCCGGAGATCAACACCTGGAGCGGAAGGTGCGCCGCCATGGAAATCTCGCCGAGAATGCTGCCATCTTCGTTATTTTGCTTGGCTTCGTTGAAGCTTACGGAGCACCGGTTGGGATTGTTGGCGGATTTGCAATCACATTCGCTGCCGCCCGGATTTTGCATGCCATTGGATTTATGTCTCTGAGTGGATCCCACACGCCGGGCGCAGAGACCAAGTTCTTTTTGATTGCACGGTCCAGCGGTGCTTTTGGAACGGCGTTTTCGGGCCTTGGCGTTGGGGCCTATGCGCTTTTCCTTCTAAAGGATGCTTCGTTCTGACCTTCAATCACGTACGGGCACCCCAAGCGGTCTAAACAACTCCGTGAGCAGGAAGACAAATACCCTTTGACGCGCTAAATGGCGGGTATGTTCGGAAAAATCGTTAGAACGGTCCTTATGCTGCCAGTGCTCGGCTTCGTGGCGATTGTCGCGACGAGCTGTACCCAGCTTGGCCTCAACTATGCCAGCCTGGAAACGGACAATAAGCCCGCAGCTTACCCGCCGCTGGAGATTACGTCTGCTGCAGATTGGACGGCGACAACGGCCCCTGACCTGCGCAGTGCCCTCGAAACCCACATCTTCGGGCCAGTGCCGACCGGCCTGCCGGCGCGCCTGATCTCTTCGCGCGTGGTCGACCCGCGCTATAAGGGCGGGCGCGGCCAATTGGAAGAATATCTGATCGAGATTGGCGAAGGGGCGGAGGCTTTGCGCTTCCATCTGGCGGTGGCTTTTCCAACCACGGTCGAGGGGCCCGTACCCCTCGTGATTGGCCAAACGTTCAGCCAGAATGACAGCGTTATGGAGAATTGGACCCTGACATCGCCGTTCACGGGCCTGCCCGGAGATGGTGAACCGGATAGCGGCGGCGCGATGATGGGGGTCGTCAAGTTCATTTTCGGATCCTACATCGCCAAAGCACCGACTGAGGATTACCTTGAGCGCGGCTTTGCCTTTGCCAATTTCTATGCCGCTGAGTTGGTGCCGGATCGCGCCGGGCCAGCCCGGGCGGTTTTGAGCCGCTTTCCGCAGATGGCTGATGGTCGCAGGCCAACAGGGGCTGTTGCTGCATGGGCTGCCGGTTATTTTGCTGCCATGGATATATTGGATGCGGACCCGCGGATTGATCCATCGCAAACGGCCGTTATCGGCCATTCGCGCCATGGCAAGTCCGCCCTCCTGGCTGGGGCCTTCGACCCGCGGATTGAAGCTGTTATCTCGCATCAATCTGGCACCGGAGGTGCGTCTTTGTCCCGTGATAAGCCGGGGGAGACGGTCAAACAGATCGTGAGGGGGTATCCCCACTGGTTTGACCCAGGCTATGCGGCATATGGCGACGACCTGGACGCATTGCCCGTTGATCAACATATGCTGATTGCCTTGATTGCCCCGCGGCGGGTGTTGCTTGGCAATGGTCGCCGGGATGTCTGGTCCGATCCGAATGGAGCCTACCGCGCGGCGGAGGCGGCGAGTTTGGCCTGGCAGACCCTTGGCGCACCGGGGCTGGTCCAAAACGGCATGACGGACTTTAACCCAGGAGCAGGGGTTTCCTATTTTGTAAGGCCGGGCGGACACGGTATCGTCCGCGAAGATATTGATGCGTTTCTCGCTTTCCTTGACGCTGGCTTCAATGGCTCCACATCTTCTTATGATACTGCCATTCGCTAAGACCCGTTGTCGTCACGGAGGGGACATGCAGGCCTTTTCTCGTTTTGCGGTCAGAGACCTTCTGATCGTATCCAGCACGATTGTGCTGTGGCTTCTGTTCGGTTCCGTTAGCGCGGGCGATGGACTGGCCGCGGATTTTGTTGGCGCAGCCCTTGGGCTTGCCGGGGGTGTTTGCGCTTGGCTGGCCCATGAATGGGGGCATTTGCTCTCCGGACGGGCTGTTGGCGCAACCATGCGTGCCCCTACAACTCTGAAACAAATATATCTTTTTGGTTTTGACAATAAGCGGAATACGCGTGCGCAATTTATTGTCATGGCGCTCGGCGGTTTTGTAGGGACAGCGCTCGCCTTCTCCTTTGCCTGGTATGGATTGCCACCGGACTGGATGGCGACACGCGTGATGCGGGGGCTGATCCTACTGGAGGCTTCAGTCACTGTGCTGTTGGAAGTGCCGGGACTTTTGCTCGGGATCCTTGCCTATGACCGGCTGCCTTCCGTGGACGTTTTGAACGACTAGCCTTCCATACGAACACTGATAGGGTCTGCCCATTAAAATAAATGGGGAGGCCAAGATGACGGTTCTAACATTTTTGCAGCCGGTGCTCGCGCTCGTGGCGTGGACAATGGTGATGATGATCTGGCTTTATGCCGTTCGTATTCCCGCCATGTCGAAGGCCGGTATTGATCCCCAAGAGGCCGCAGACCCCAAAAGCGACTGGAAGACCAAACTGCCACCGGGGACAAATTCTTCTGCGGAAAACTATAATCACCTGATGGAACAGCCGACGGTTTTTTACGCATTGATGGTCTTCACTGCGATGACGGGCGGTATCAGCTCCATCATGAATATGCTCGCTTGGGGCTATGTTGGGTTGCGTGTTATCCACTCGCTTATTCAGGCGACCATTAATCGCGTGGTTGTGCGGTTTGCTGTGTTTCTGCTCAGTTCGATTATTCTTTTGATTATGACGGCAATTGAGGTGGTTCGGGTATTTCTCTCATGATCAAAGCAAGCTAATCGCTTTCCATGCCGACAATACCTGCATACCGCCTTGAGCAAGTGATAGACCGTTTCGAGGAAGTCGAAGCGCGGATGGGTGTGGCGACCGAGGCCGACGAGATCATCGCCCTGTCGAAGGAGCATGCGGATCTAAAGCCCGTCGCTGAAAAGGCGCGGGAGCTCGCAGACTTGCGCAAGGGACTGGTGGAGGCCGAAGCCCTGGTTGCTGGTGAAGATGCCGATATGGCAGAGCTGGCGCGCGAAGAGATGGAAACGCTGAAGGCCCAGTTGCCGGATCTGGAGAAAGACGTTCAACTCCTGCTGCTGCCAAAGGATGCGGACGATAATGCCAGCATTGTTCTTGAGGTACGGGCCGGCACAGGCGGCGATGAGGCGGCCTTATTTGCTGGGGACTTGTATCGCATGTATTCGCGATATGCCCAGCTCCAAGGGTGGCGGGTGGAGCTAGTGTCCGTAACCGATGGAGATGTCGGCGGATACAAGGAAATCGTTGCCAATGTCGAGGGGGACGGCGTTTTTGGCCGAATGAAATGGGAAAGTGGCGTACACCGTGTGCAGCGCGTGCCCGCTACGGAGACCCAGGGGCGGGTCCACACATCTGCCGCGACGGTCGCTGTGTTGCCCGCGCCAAAGGATATCGAGATTGAGATCCGACAACAGGATTTGCGCATTGATACCTATCGGGCGTCGGGCTCAGGTGGGCAGCATGTCAACAAAACAGATTCGGCTGTACGCATTACACACTTGCCGACAGGTATCGTTACCCAGTCTTCGGAAAAGTCCCAGCATGTGAACCGTGAAAAGGCGATGGAGCAGTTGAAGATCAAGCTCTATGAACGCGAGCGCGACGCGGCGGACAGCGAGCGCGCAGAGGCCCGCAAATCCCAAGTCGGTTCTGGCGACAGGTCGCAGAAGGTGCGGACCTATAATTATCCTGAAAACCGCGTTTCCGATCACCGCATTAATTTAACGCTCCATGCCCTGGACAAGATCATTGCCGGGGACAAGCTGGACGATGTGGTCATGGCTTTGATTGCGGAAGATCAGGCGCTGCGCCTTGCGGCGATGGAGGAGGACGGCGCGTGATGCGTCGGCCTGAGATGGCACAGACCTATCTCGATGTTTTGGATGCAGCGACGGCGCGCCTCGATCGGGCAGGCGTAGACGCGCCGCGCCGGGAAGCGCGGCTCCTGCTTGCGCTTGCCGCCGATCTCTCTCCGGCGGCATTGATTGGCCTTGAGCGGGACGAGTTGACCGATGCGGCGATCCTCGCGCGTTTTGAACATGTGCTTGCCCGCCGGGAGGCGAGGGAGCCCTTTGCCCATATCGCTGGCAGGCGTGGCTTTTATGGCCTCGATTTCATATCCGATGGCCGCGCCTTGGTGCCCCGACCCGACAGCGAGTGCGTGGTCGATGCTGCCCTGGCGCTGTTGCCCCGCGCGACGGGCCAAACCGTGGTCGATCTTGGAACAGGCTCCGGTTGCCTTCTGATTTCCATTCTGAAAGCACGCCGCGGTGTAACGGGGGTCGGTGTTGAACGCTCCCCAGCCGCTGCCGCGCTCGCCCGAGAAAACCTGAAACGACACGATCTCTTGGACCGGGCAACCATCGAGGTCTGCTCTTGGAAAACCTGGCAGGGGTGGGGCAGCGCTGATCTTGTCATCAGTAATCCACCCTACATTGCAAGTGCAGATATTTTTCAACTGGATACGGACGTTCGCGCATACGAGCCAATCACAGCGCTTGACGGTGGCCCCGACGGACTCGATGCATATCGCGAGATTGTGATGTTAGCGGCCAAGGGGCTCCGGCCAGGTATTCCCCTTGTTCTCGAGATCGGCCACGACCAGAAAAAACCCCTACAAACATTACTGAACGCGCATGATTTTACCGATTTTGGAAGCGGTCGCGATCTAGGCGGTCGGGACCGGGTTGTGTGGGCGAGGGCCTCACACACTTTTAACAGCTGAAAGGGCTTGGCGGAACGCATCAGCCGCGCTAGACCAAGGGGGTAGACGGCGATGTCGGCTGATGCTTGCGGCCCCCGCCCTCGCGCGTTTCGGCTCTTTTGGAGACTGCCTGTAAGAGACAAAACGTAATCGATATGTTCGCCCTTGTGAACATGCAAACTAGCTCCCCCGGGGTGGGGACCTGGAAGGGACAATTTTAATGAAACGTCAACGCGGACGTGGCCGTCGGTCAGGCGGAAACAATAACAGCAATAACCCCAATCGGCACTTTGAAAGCACAGGGCCGGACGTAAAGATTCGGGGTTCAGCTCAACAGATTCTGGATAAGTATCAGCAGTATGCTCGTGACGCCCAGTCTTCCGGTGACCGCGTCAATGCCGAGAACTATCTCCAGCATGCGGAGCATTATTCGCGTGTTTTGGCCGCCATGCAGCCAAAAGAAAAACCTCGTGACGAGCAACGCCAACCTTCTGCCGAGGAGGGGGGTGAAGCAGCTTCAGCAACTGCCGACGAAACCGCGCAGTCTGCCGATGGGCAAGCCCCACAAAGCGCTGAGGACGGAGGAGAGCGAGACAGCGGACGTCGGCGTGGACGTGGACGTCGCCGCCAGCCGGAGGGCAAAGATCAAGCCGCTCAGGCGGATGCGGAAACGCCTCCGGCAGATAGCGTCGCTGATGCGCCGGCTGAGGCATCGCCGGCACCGATTGAGGCAAGTGGTGATGCCGAAACGCCGGCACCGAAACCAAAGCCGAGGCGTGCCCCTCGCAAGCGGGTGGCCGCTGTGGAAGAGACTGCAGAGGCAGCTCCGGCCGATGAGGGCGTCATGAAGACCTTATCGCGCGGGCGGGATACGGCTGAGCCCGTCGCCCACGAACCAGCTGCAGAAGCGACGGATGAAACGCCGGCCGCTTGACTGACTGATGCCCGGCAGGAAAGGCATCCTGTCAAAGCAAGCTTTGCCTGCTAGCCTTCGCGGGTTTCCCGCGCTGGCTCGGTTTAAGAGTTTGTCATAGGTGGGTGATTGCCAATTCCAATTCCAACAATTTGAGCCTCGCAATTCTCTCCCGTCGGTTTGTAGGTCAGGCCTATGGACGTGGCTTTGTTGTATCCATTGTCCGCATAGGACTGAATTTGTCGGGACAGCATGTCGTAATTCGGATGGGAGAGCGGCAGAACCAACTCGAAATCAGAGGCAAGGGTCACACCGCTTATCTGACCGACGCCCTGGCCTGTGGCCGAGGCATTATATATTCTGCGGATCGAACTCTCGAAGTAGACTGGCGCGTGGGGACACTCACCTTGAACACCTTCGAGGACAGGTCCCATAGCTCTGAAAGAGAGGCCCTTCTCCGTAACCGACATGCCGCGCAGGACGATCGCTGCATAATAGGTTGACCCGCGACGCCCCTGGGCTTCGGCGTCTCCGGAACCGGAAAATTGCGCTGGAAGGGCAATGCCCAGCACCCCGAAAGCAATGGCCGCGGCGATCCATTTCCACAAAGCTTTGAAATTGAACATGATAGTGAAGCCCTCCCTTATAGTTGGCTTTTTCAAATTATCGGCAATTATGACGAAATCCCGGCGAGGGCCGGGACTTTTGACAGGGAATGGATGTGTTTTTTGTTTTATGATCGCGGTGGTGGAACGGGTGCTGTTTTGGTACCCGCGGGGCGCGTTTCATACGTTTTGGCACGCCGGTTTGTACTGGCCTGCAAAGCAATGTCGACAAGGGCGACGGCCGTTGAGCCAGTCTGGCAAAGGCGGCCTTAAATGTAAAAGCCCGGTCAGTTTCGCGACGACCGGGCTTCTAGATTTCTTCTTGAAGATGGCGCGTTACGCGGCCTGGGCTTCTTTCTTTGGCTTCAGATCGCGCAGGACATATCCCCGGCCCCAGACCGTTTCGATATGGTGATCGCCACCCGTCGCATTTGCGAGTTTCTTGCGGAGTTTACAGATGAAAACGTCGATGATTTTCAGCTCTGGCTCGTCCATACCGCCATAAAGGTGGTTGAGGAACATTTCCTTGGTGAGCGTTGTCCCCTTGCGAAGGGATAGAAGCTCGAACATTTGATATTCTTTGCCGGTTAGATGGACGCGGTCGCCTTCGACTTCGACAGTTTTTGCGTCGAGGTTCACAAGGATATCGCCCGTGCGGATAACGCTTTCGGCATGGCCCTTGGACCGGCGAACGATTGCTGTGATACGGGCAATCAACTCGTCTTTGTTAAACGGTTTGGTGAGGTAGTCGTCCGCGCCGTAGCCGAGCGTCTTAACTTTTGCCTCAATATCCGGATTGCCGGACAGGATGAGAACCGGGGTATTGATCCGCGCCATCCGAAGCTGTTTCAGGACGTCATAGCCTGAGATATCGGGCAAAGACAGGTCAAGGATGATGATGTCGTATTCATAGACTTTACCAAGGTCTACGCCTTCTTCACCGAGATCGGTGGTATAGATATTGAAACCGGCGGCCTTCAGCATCAATTCAATGCTGCGGGCGACGGCGGTATCGTCTTCAATTAGAAGGACACGCATGTTCCTCTCCCGTATCAATGCCAGCAATGGACCGGCGGTTAACCATTGAAACGTTAAGACGCCCAACTTTAAGAAAGGTTAACGCGCAGCAAAAGGTCAATAACACAACCCACACGTTGCTTTCTCAGCTTACATGAAATTGATTTGCGTGTGTGATCAAGCCTGGCGGAGATCAGGTAAAAAAACCAGGAGGATGGCTGACGGAATGCACCGGCAGGATTTCACCAAACTGAAACTGCGAATTGTTGCCATAGTGGCGAGCCTTTCATTGGGGCCTGACCTGTTTGCTCAGTCCGAGACACCCACCGAAAAGGCTGATGCCGGATTTGGTTCTGTAAGTGTTTGGGCAGGTGTCCATCCAGGTGACGATTTCTACGGTTTTGCAAACGGCGATTGGCAGGCGGGTGCTGTCATTGCAGATGATGCCCGATCGGCCGGTACATTAAGAGCTGTTACCAACCGGACCGAGGCCCAGGTTGACGACGTTGTTAAAAGACTGGTTCGGCGGCGTTGGGAGGCTGGCAGTGACGAGGCGAAGTTCAAGACGGTCTATCGTAGCCATCTTGACTTGCAGGGGCGCCGCGGCGCGCGCAACCGGCCCATACGCCCACTCCTTCAGGCGATTGATGGGATTAGGCTGCCGGAGGATATCGCTGCCCTTCTCGGCAGCTATCAGCTGGATGCCGGCGGCTTTGTAGCTGCGGGGCTGAAAATCGATGGCGTAGAGGGCCGTGGCTATGTCGCGGCGATTGAACCTGCAAGCCTGTTGCTCGGGCGCCGTGAAGTTTACCTGCGCAATGACATACACGCGGCGAATGTGCGGATAGAAGCGGCGGCTATTCTGGAAGACTTGCTGAAAGCAAGCCTGACGCGCCGCCGGAATAATCTGGCTAAGCGGGTTGAACGCGTATTGGCCTTGGAGGCACGGCTGGCTGAAATTTATCCGGGACCTGTCGAGGCCCGGGATCGGCGTTTGTCCAATACGATCCTAACCGTTGACGAGCTGGTGCACTCTGTACCTGATTTTCCCTGGGCAGTTTATCTGGGAGCGCGCGGGTTTGGCGCTCTGGAACGTGTACATGTTGCCATATCAAGTGACCGTTTGGAGGCGCTCGGTGCCGTATTCGCCGAGACGCCGAGAGCCGTTTGGCAGGATTATCTCCGCCTTCGATTGATCGTTAAATATGGCCGATATCTTTCCGGTCGGACCGAACTGCTTGTTTCGCGGTTTGATACCGCTCTGCGCGGATTGGAATTTGAACGCCCGACGCTTAAAGAGCGTGCCCAGGATGTGGCACGCCTTGTCGTGCCCGATGTCGTTGGCCGCGCTTATCTCGATGCGCATCTTGATCCCGATGCCGTCGATATGGCGCGTTTCATGGCAGAGATGATCCGCGAAGCTTATCGCCAGCGGATTGGGGCCGTGCCTTGGATGGGTGAGGAGACCCGCCAAAAGGCGCTTACAAAGCTCGACGCGCTTGAGGTTGTTATTGGCGGACCTGCAGGTTGGAATAGCTATGAGGGGTTCGATCCCATCGAAGGGAGCATTTTTGCGAACGTATATTCAAAGGTACAGCTGTCCCATGTTTCGGCATTTACGCGCCTTGCCAGTGGGACAGCGGGGTCTCGGCCGGATATTGAAACGCTGCGCGGGGACATCTTCTTTTCTCCACTGACCGTGGGCGCTTTTTATCTGCCCAACCTCAATACAATCATTATTCCGGCTGCATATCTGCAGCCGCCATACCTTGATCTGTCTGCTGATTTAGCAACCAATTTCGGTGCACTCGGGACATCCCTCGGCCATGAGTTTGCCCATGCTTTTGACGATCAGGGGTCTAAGCGCGGCCCGACAGGACAATTGGAAAATTGGTGGACTGATATTGATCGCGAAGCTTTCGACGATATTGGTGAGCGATTGTCAACGCAATTGGCTGGATACGAAGCTGCGCCAGGCATTCCCCTGAATACGGAGCTGACGCTCGGAGAGAATTTGAGCGATCTGGCTGGAATAGAGCTTGCGATACTTGCCTATGAGTTGGCGCTTGAGGAGCGGCCGGAACTTGCGCCGCCTGATTTACAGGAAGGCAAGCGCCGGCTTTTTCTAGGCTATGCCGTCAAGCGACGATCCAAACGCAGGCCTGACCTTGATATCGACTTTGCCTTGAATGACCCCCACAGCCCACCGGAGGTCAGGGTCAACGGCATCCTTCGAAATGTTGATGCGTGGTATGAGGCGTTTGGTGTGACGCAAGCAAACAGACTTTGGCTCCCCCCGCAGGACCGCATTCGCATTTGGTCATTCTAAGCGGGTTTCCGGCTGCATTTGGCCCATATCCATATCGGCTTATTTGACTATGGCCGTGCCCGGATTGTCCGGGGTTTGATGATATCAGCGATCCAGTTGATCGCGTTGATTCCTCTTAAATGAGGTGGTTCGAACTATGGTGTGCTGACGAGCCGCTAGGATTAGCCTGTTGCAAGGGGATGCGCTGTCTCCAAAAGTTCCGCAAGTTCGTCGGTCAGGACATGGGTGTAGATTTCCGTTGTCGAGATATCTGCATGGCCGAGCAGGGTCTGGACGCTGCGCAGGTCTGCCCCGCCTTGAAGGAGATGCGTGGCATAGGCGTGGCGCAGAGCATGGGGGTGTACGCGCCCGGGCTCGAGCCCGGCCCGGATGGCGAGTTCTTCCAGCATTTGGCCGAGGCGGCGGCGGGTGAGATGGCCATCTTTTCCGCGTGAGGGAAAGACGAAAGGTTTGGCCCGGGCGCGCGCAAGACTATGCTTTGGAAGCGCTTCCTCCCGAACCTCTAACCAGGCGGCGATGGCTTTCAGGGCCGGCCGGCCAAGCGGGCACAACCGCTCCTTGCCGCCCTTTCCCCGCACAATAATATCGCTTGTTTGCCAGCGATTGCCCTTTCGGCGTGGCAATTCACCAAGCCTGAGCGAGACAAGTTCAGATACACGCAGACCAGCCCCGTAGAGACACTCAACGAGGCAGGCGAGGCGTAAGTCATTGCCGCAAGCGTCGATCAGCGCGGCCATATCGTCCCTCGAAAGGACATCCGGCACATCCCGTGCGGTTTTCGGGCGATCCAGGCCGGCGGTTGGATTGTCCTTCCGGTCACCTTCTTCGAAGAGGAAGCGAAAGAAGCGTTTCACTGCGGACAGGCGGCGCGCGGCGGTTGAGGCGGCCAGGCCGCGGGCGGCGAGGTTTTGCATCCAATCTGCAATTTCGGTCTGTGAGGCGGATCGAAGACGGCCACCGAGGAAGGTGGATGCGTCCGATAGATCCCTGGCATAGGCGTCCAGCGTATTCTGGGCTGCACCGCGCTCGGCGGACATCATTTCAAGGAAGGCTTCTATGCGTGCAAGATCACTCATGGCACCGAAGCTTACAGGCGAGGGCTTAACGAGAGATGGCGATCGGCAACGGAGACCGGACTTAGAGCTGGGCTCGCCAATATCCGCTCGCTTCGAGGGCGAGGGTTCGAGAAACGTCTTCTGCCCCCATGGACCGGAGCGCATCAATCAGCTGGGCAAGGTCCCCGGCGCGAAGGGCATAGGGGTCCCCCGATGTTGCTTGCAAGGTTCGCAAGAAGACTTCTCCTGCCGCATCTGCCTCAGCCGCTGAATGGATCGACCGAATGAGGAGCGGGGAGAGGGCGGTTTTCTCCTCCTGCGGGGCAGAAGCAAGCTTGGTGCGGACAGCTGGCGTGAGGGGGAGATCAAATGCGCTCCAAAGGGCAAACAGTCGGGCTGACGCCGCATCCCGCTGGCGTCCGCCACCAGAGGCAAAAAGGCGGTTGACCACCGTTTCCAAATCGCTGCCTTTATCGGATGTGCTGGCAATCAGGATCAGCCCATCGAGCCAGGCTGCTTCGAACGCATCCGGAGCTGGTATATCCTCGAAACTGGCTGGTGCTGTCCACCGGGAGGCGGCCTCAATGTCGCCTGCGGCCAGGCTCGCTTTCGCAAAATCGAGGGCGTAGCGTACGGTTTCTTTTGTTTGGGGCAGGGCGTTTACATCCGGCTGGAGGAGGCGGGCGACCGCGGCGTATCGTGCAACATTTCCCCGTGCACTGGTTAGAGCCTCCCGGAGGGTTCTTGCTCGAGTGGATAGATCGCTATCCTCGGTCCAGTTTGTTTGAAGCGCAAATTCCAATGGCGTGCGTGGGTCGAAAGCATCGAGTTCGAGCAGTGCCTTATATGTGGCGCGGTGGGCTTCGGCGTCCAAAAGGCCAGATTCGGCGGCCACACCTGCGGCAAGGACCCTAAGGTCTGGCGGCAGTGTTTCCCGGCTCGCCATTGCGGCAGCAAGGTCCGCTCTTGAACTGGCGATCGCATTAATTGGCGGCGTCAGCTCGGCCTTGGAGGACAAGGCGAGGGCGAGACCGGAATCAAATTTCGCGGGGGGCTTGCCGGGCGCATCGCCGGATGCAGCGAAGATGGCGTTGAAGAACCAGGGATCGTCCACGCCTTCGGCGATGGCCAATTCTACGGCGAGCTCCGCGCCGGGTGTATTGTCTTGCAGGACGAAACAGACCGCCCGCAATTTGGCCCAGAACGCACCCTCCTTCGGTTCGCCTTCCGTGTTGGCGCAGGCCGTTGCATGTTGACCGAGGGCCAATTGCAGATCGACGGCGACTTCTTCGGCAACAAGGCCCGTCGGCGATTTGGAGAGAGCCGGCATGAAACGGGCCGCGGCCGCGGCTTCACCGATCTCGAACATAAGGCGCGCGCGTTCGGCCAATAGGTCGTCATCCTGATCGCCGCCGGGCGGTGTGCTTGGCGACAGAATTACGCGGCGCAACAGAATACGCTCCGCAGGCGTTAGGTTGCGGGTTCTGGCGCGGCGCATGAGCGGCAGCAAATCTTCAGCGTTCGATGCTGCCCAAAAGGTCTCCGGCAGGGCGGCCTCGCCTTCGGCGAGATAGTTGAAGCCCCAGGGATCAATTGCGTCCAGGCCACCGGCTTCGACCTGTGCATTGGCTGACCATATGGCCACCGCAGCTATGAGCGACCCGAGGGTTGCCGCCCTAAAAGACATTCTCGATCTCCTGGCGCACCTCGCCGGCCTCCGGACGCCCGTCAGCGGCCTTTCCGGCAAGCCAAAATCCGGTTCCGACGACCAAAAGGGCCACAACTCCAATGAAAATAAGCCATTTGCGCATGACCAAATCTCCCAGCGCCGATACAGGATGCATTGCGGCTGCGTGCTTGCCCGTATAGAAATGTCACCACGAGATAGCAAAGATCAATGGCGGCATACACACAAGTCTCAAAGCAAAGCGGTGCAAAACGCGTACCCTATGACGGACGCACGATTGCGCTTGTCGGATTGATGGGGGCAGGCAAATCGACCGTGGGCCGGCGGCTCGCGAGTGCGATGGGGCGTGTTTTCCGGGACAGTGATGAAGAGATAGAAAAAGCCGCGGGGCTGACCATCGCCGATATTTTTACACTGCATGGTGAAGCTGAGTTCAGGCGCGGCGAAAAGCGGGTGCTTGCCCGCTTGTTGTCCGGCGATCCACATATTTTAGCGACCGGCGGCGGGGCCTATCTTGATGGAGAAACGCGGTCTTTGCTGCGCGAAAAGGCTGTAACCGTTTGGCTGAATGCTGATCTAGAAACCCTATGGCAGCGTGTATCGAAGCGAAATCACCGGCCCTTGCTAAAAAACCCAAATGCGCGCGATGTGCTCGCGCAATTGCTCGAAGAGCGCGCGCCGATCTATTCCAAGGCCGATCTTGTTGTCGACAGTGTAGATGGTCCCCACGCTTTAACGGTGGCAAAAATACTCGACGCGCTAAAAGGCTGGACACCCGAATGACATCTCCCCAACCGTCTCCGAGACGTGTGCGCGTGGATCTCGGTTCCAGAAGCTACGATATCCTGATCGGCAGTGGCTTGCTCGCGAATGCCGGCGGGCTCCTCTCTGCCTTCGCGTCGCGCCCGCGGGTGTTTATTGTAACCGACGAGACCGTTGCAGCGCTGCACCTGGAAACACTTAAAGCCGGGGTTAGCCCCGCTGGTCTTGAGCCTTTTGTCCATATTGTGGCTCCTGGTGAGGCATCGAAGTCCCTCGCATCGCTCGATGTTTTGCTGGATTGGTTGATTGCTGCCGGAGCAGGCCGGGATGACATTCTGATTGCTTTGGGCGGGGGGGTCGTCGGGGATTTAACTGGCCTAGCAGCAGCGCTGATGAAGCGCGGTATGAAATTTGTCCAGGCACC
>JBCBAO010000031.1:0-13937 GCA_038532405.1 Pseudomonadota bacterium
CACAATTGGCACCCGATGGCGTTCAATCCTGATCTTGGCCTTGCCTATATCCCGGCCCAGGAAATTCCGGGTCCCTATGTTCAAGACTTGGCCAAGGCATCTGCCGGCGGCACATGGAATACGGGCATCGATTTTGCCGCTGACTCGCCCCTCAACGCGCCGCCGCCATTGATCACGGCGATTAAATCTTCCCTTAAAGGGCGGCTCATCGCCTGGGATCCGGTCGCCCAGGAGCCGCGTTGGTCTGTTGAGCATCCAAATGCTTGGAATGGCGGTATTTTGTCCGCTGGTGGGCTGGTTTTCCAGGGGCAGCTCGACGGCAGTTTTTCGGCCTATGATGCGGCCACGGGCGAGTTGAAGTGGGAAGCCGACCTGAAATCCGGAGGAGCTTCGGGACCTGGGACGTATGAGATTGAGGGTGAGCAATATGTGACCATTACGACGGGGTGGGGCTCTGCCTATGCCCTGGCCGTTGGCCTTGCCTATGATGAAAAAGTGCCGCCCGTGCTTGGCAAGGTCGTCACGTTCAAACTTGGCGGGACGGAGCAGATTGCTGCATCGACGATTCCACTTCGCCCGGCGTCGCCGCAGACGGAACCTTTCGGCGACTTGGCGCTCATAAATGCCGGGCGGGAAGACTTCGCCCGCAATTGCAGGGTCTGCCATGGCTATTTGGCCGAAAGTTCTGGTGTGCTTCCCGATCTGCGCTGGTCAGCCTATACCGCCGACGCCGAGGCTTGGAATGCGGTCATCCTGCAGGGGACGTTAGCAGGAAACGGAATGGTTTCCTTTTCAGAACAGTTGGATGTTGAGGCAAGCGAGGCCATTCGCGCCTATGTCGTCCACCGTGCCTATGAGACCACTGGGCCAGATGCCGCCGAGACGGGGGGCGACTGACGTATCTGACATGGATGGGACGCCTCGCTATGGCTTTCATGTGACATTGCGCACAATCCCGTGCTGGCCAGTTCCGTCTATTGCGAAAAGGCGATAGGGTAGAAATCTTGGCATTTACCACGAGATCCCGATGCATATTCTGGTCGCTATTCTGACTGTCCTTGGAGCTGTTGCGGTTTGGTACTACCGGCTGCGCATGATTGGCGGCGCGGCGAAGGAGATTGGCCGGGCCGCTGAAGGCGTGATCAACGCGCCGCGCAAGTTTGCCTTTATGCAACGGGCCCGGCAGAACGGCCTCAAAGGGGTGGAAGACCCAAGGGAAGCTGCCGCCATTCTATTGGCCCTGGTTGCTGGCGTGCGCAGGGGCGAAGCGATTGGCGACGAGGCGCGCGCAACGATTATCGCCGAAACGTCACAGCAGTTCGAGTTGGACGAGGAGGAGGCCGAAGCGCTGGTAACACACGCAGCCTGGATGGTGCGCGATGTGGATGTGCCCTTGAGCGTGGCGGCCACCATGTCCCGCACGATTATCAATACACCTGGGATTGGGCCGAAAGAGCTGGTGGACCTCGATTCAATGCTGGTCGCGGTGTCCGAAGCCGGTGGGCCGCCCCAGAGTGACCAGCTGCAACTGCTCCAGGCCTATCGAGACCGGGCGGGTCTTCGCGCCTGACGGCTCATCAGCAATGGATCCGCACTATGCCGCCCGCGTCCGCAAGGACAATTGGTCGAACTTCTCCGTTCTGCGCCATGGGGCCTTTGACGGTATGCTCGTTACGTCGAAGAATTCCGGAACGCATTGGGTGAAATATATGCTCGCCGTGGCATTGGCTGAGACCCATGGACTGCCGCATCCGCAATATTTCTCCGAGAATGCCGTGCGGCCCTATATCGGGTGGCCGAAGGACAAAGCGACGTTCTCGCAATTGCCGCGCCTGGCTTTTAGCCACACCATCCCGCATCGGTTAATGGATTGGGCCTGGGCGCGTCGCGCCGCGGGGCTGCCGCGATACGTCTTGGCGGTGCGCCATCCGATGGCGATCCTCGCTAGCCATTATGCCAAATGGCAACATGATTTACGGGTCGATTGGCCAACCTATCTGGCGGGCGATCCAGCTGGGCAGCAGTACCGGTGCGATATATTCTGGCTCGCGCGGTTCTGGAACCGCTGGGGTGAGCTTATGCAGCGCGACCCGGCGCGGTTTCTGGTCGTCCGCTATGAAGAGACGCGCAGCACAGCGCGGGCGACGCTGGAGACGATTGCTGGCCATTGGGACATTCGTTTGAGCCCCGCGGCGATCGACCTTGCTTTGAAGGCTGGAACAAAAGAAGCGATGGCCCGGAAAGTCGATCCGGATGCGGAACGAAATGTTCTACAGAACCGGACTGAAACCCTTCAATCGCGTTTTTCAGATGATAATTTGGTAATATATAACAGCTTGGTCAGTGCGCTGTTCAAGTATGACTTGGGATATGACCTGTATACGCGGCCTTATGCCTAACATTTGCCGCGAAGCCGACCGATTTCCTTTATGCAATCTCAATTATTATTCACTTAATTGTGAGCGGCCATGCGGCTATGCGTTGGGGGCGAGGAGAGGGAAGACAGAATGTCCGTGTTACGTCGTATTTATATGGCGTCGGCGCTCGTCGGCGCGAGTACATTATTATTGGCTGCTTGCAGTGGCGGCGAATCCAGCGGTCCGGCGGCGGGCCCTGCTGGACCAGATGTTCCATTACCGGTAGGCGGGCCTGCACCTGTGCCTCCGGCACCACCTGTCGCCATGACAGCCTTGGATACTGAGGAAGAAGCCGCTCGTTTTTTACAACAAGCATCCGTCGGCGCAACCATGGCCGAAATTGAGGATGCCGTTGGTGATGATGCAGAGGATTGGCTTGAGCGTGAGTTTGACCGTTCGCCGACATTATTGCTTCCGGAATTGCTGCAGCGCGGGGCCAATGGGGATGATCTGAACGGCCGACCGCAATCTGATCTTTATTGGCGCGGCTTGGTCACGGGTGAGGACACACTCCGTCAACGGATGGCCTTTGCGCTCTCCCAGATCCTCGTGGTTTCGGATGCTGGCATGAATAACCGGGCGCTTCAGGTGGCGCACTATATGGACATTCTCACCGCGAATGCCTTTGGAAATTATCGGACACTGCTGGAAGATATAACCTACTCACCAGCCATGGCGGAGTATTTGACGTATTTGCGCAACCGCCGGGGCGATCCGCGGACGGGCCGTATGCCTGACGAAAATTACGCTCGCGAATTGTTGCAATTGTTTGCGATCGGCCTTGTCGAATTGGAGATGGATGGAACGGTCCGTCAGGGGCCGGATGGGCCAATAGAAATTTTTGACAATGACGATATTCAGGGCCTTGCACGTGTGTTTACTGGGCTCTCGCTTAAGGGATCCGGGTTTCGAGACGAGGATCCTGACGGTCGTTACTCGCGGCTCCAAATGTTTGATGAGCAGCATTCGGAACTGGAAAAAGAGTTCCTTGGGCTCACCATACCTGCCGGGACGCTAGGCGATGAAAGCATTTCGATGGCGCTCGATCAGATCTTCGCACATCCAAATGTGGCCCCCTTTGTTTCCCGCCAGCTGATACAGAGGTTTACTGCGAGCAATCCGACGCCGGACTATGTTGAGCGCGTTGCAAATGCGTTTGAGGCCGGGATATTTACCGCCCCCGATGGCAGCGATTTCGGCACAGGGGAGCGCGGTGATCTGGAGGCGACGCTGGCGGCGATCCTGCTGGACCCGGTTGTTCACATGCCCAATGGCGATTTGCCTGTTACCGGCGGCAAGGTTCGCGAGCCTATTTTGAAATTTGTAAGCTGGGCGCGTGCCTTTGATGTGTCCCCAGCTGACCCATCCGTGGAGAACCGACTGCGGGACACCCGCAGCCCCTCTGACCGGTTGGGTCAACATCCTTTTCGGTCTCCGTCCGTGTTCAACTTTTACAGGCCCGGTTTTGTGGCACCTGGCACACAGTCCGGTGCGCTGAACCTAACCGCACCTGAATTGCAGATCATCAATGAAGGCGCGAGCGTCGGTTATGTGAATTTCATGACAGACTATGTGTTTGATCGCACACCGACCCAGGGCGGGGTTGACTCCTTCGCACCGGATTATTCGGCCGAATTGGCGCTTGCCGACGACCCGGCCGCATTGGTTGATCGCTTGGATACGCTGCTGACGGCGGGCCGGATGACCGATGAAGAACGCATGGAAGTGATCGAGACGGTCGGCATGGTTCCGATCTCCGCTGGTGATCCGGAAGACGCAGATGAGGACCGGTTAAGGCGCGTACGCGTTGCGGTGCTCATGGTTACGAACTTACCCGCTTTCGCGGTCATCCAATAAATTACGGGAGCCTGTCATGGTGAAATTGAACCGTCGGCATTTCCTTGCCGGTTCCGCAGCGAGCTTTGCTGGTGCCACCGGTGTCCTTGGGGGTCTCGGAAAACAGGCCGCATGGGCAGCCGATACGTCCGGCTACCGCGCGCTTGTTTGCGTGTTCCTGTTGGGTGGTCTGGACCACGCCGATACGGTGCTGCCCCTCGATCAAGCTTCCCACGATCAATTGGGAGATATTCGGCCGGGTTTGTTTAATGCCTACAATGTCGGTACGGGGGACTCCTCGCGCGACCGGGCGAATTTGCTTGAGTTAAATGCCGATAATATTGGTAGCTTTGGTGGACGGTCTTTTGGCTTGCCGGTTCAATTGGGTGGCTTGCACGCGGCCTTTGAGGCCGGGGATCTTGCCATTGTCGGAAATGTCGGTCCGCTGATTGAGCCGACCGTGCGCGATGATATCAGCGCAAATTCCGTTGCCCTGCCGCCACGCCTTTTCTCGCACAATGACCAGCAATCGACATGGATGGCCTTGTCGACGGAGGGGGCCCAGCTTGGGTGGGGCGGTTCATTCGTCGATGCGGTGCTTGCCTCAGACCCTACGGCCAATCCGCTCTATGCGGCCATCGCAACTAGTGGGAACAATGTTTTCCTTGCTGGCGATATATCGCGCCAGTTTCGGGCATCGGGTGGAAATGGCTTTGACCTGAATGTCATCAACAATCGCGGCATTATCGGGGGCAATAATCGCTACAATGACGTGCGTGAACGGCTCGATGAATTTTTCCAGCGCCCCGATCTTGGCGGCGATAATGTGTTTAGCCAGGACGTCGCGCGGGCGGCGGGCGCTGGTGTGACGAATATCCGGGCCTTTAATGATGCGAGGGCGAACATCATCCCGTTCTCAACGTCTTTTCCGGGGACCAATCTGGGGCGGCAATTGCAGACTATCGCCGAGACGATAGACGTTCGAAACGAGTTGCAGGTTAGCCGTCAGGTGTTTTTCGCCGCCATTGGTGGTTTCGATACCCATAGTAACCAGGCGAACAGGCTTCCTCAACTCCAAGCGCAGATATCAGATGCCTTGGCCGCTTTCCGCCAGGCAATGATTGAGCGGGGTGTTTGGGACCAAGTGACCCTGTTTACCGCATCGGATTTCGGCCGAACGACGATCGACAATGGCGATGGGACGGACCATGGTTGGGGCGGGCACCACTTCGTCATGGGCGGCAGCGTACAGGGGCAAAGGATCTATGGGGACCTGCCGGCTCCGAACCTTGATTTGCCCCAATATACAAATAGCCGTGGCCGTTTGATCCCCTCTGTTTCGGTTGAGCAATACGCTGCGACCCTTGGGCGTTGGTTCGGGTTGGCTGAGGATGAATTGGTCTCAGCTTTGCCAAACCTGTCTCAATTTGCCGCCTCAGACCTCGGATTTATGGGGCCGCTGACGAGCTGATTATGGCCGAGTGGTCCACCAAACCTTACCGATTTGGCACCGGCGATTAACGGCGCTTTAGGGGCGTTTGCTTAGGAATATAATCGTGTTGCATCGCCAAAAGGTTTGGACGCTATGGCGAAATGGCGGATTTTTGGGACATTTTCTGGCCGTCGCGCATTAGCGGCCGCGACTACGTGTCTGGCGCTCTCGTATGGTTCGGCCCTCGCCGCACCTGGCGATATTCTGTTTGAGGATGATTTTGACGCGACTGCTGTAACGTGCGGGGCGCTTGCTCCCAATTGGGCCACGACGGACGCGAATTTGGCGGGGGTCGATACGTTTACCTTCAATTCTGCACCCTGTTCTCTGTTTACGAGAGGAGGGGCTGTGTCGGTGACCAGTGTCGTTATCGATACGTCGATTGTTTCTGGTGCCAATCTGACGGCGTGGGTGCAAAAAGGCGCGGACACTTTCAGCGAAGATCCAGACGGCGCGGGTGAGAGTCTCGTTCTGGAATACCTCGACCAATCCGGGTTTTTTGTTGAGTTGCAGGAGTTTAACTCAGCGACCCTGGCCGATGGCGCGATTACGCTTGTGAATATCGATTTGCCCTTTGGTGCGTTGCACAGTGGATTTCAGCTACGTTTCCGGCAATTGGGCGGATCTGGTGGGCCGCCGGCAAATGGTGGCCTCGGGTTTGATTTCTGGCATGTGGATGATGTTGTCCTGACCGAAACCGGCATCGCGCCGCCCCCGCCGCCGCCCTCAACCTTGACGGCAAACTCGTGCGACGATTTTGAAAATGGGCTTGCCAATTGGATCGTTTCCAATCCGACGACCGGTGGTATTGGGCCGGAGACGTTCCAGTCCCCCTCCAATTCCCTATTTCTGCGCCATTCGGCGACAAGTGTGACCTCTGTCGCTGTTCCTGCGCCCGGTTTGGAGCAGATCACCATGACGATCCAGCGCGGCGATGATAGCTTTAGCGAGAACCCGGATGCCGGCGAAGATCTGGTTGTCGAATACCTGAATGCGTCGGGGGTGTTTGTTCCCCTGGAAACCCTGCCGGGTGCTGGGCCGCCCGGTGAGATCCTTCCTCGGACATTTACAGCTCCCGCCGATGCACGCCATGGCGGGTTTCAGCTGCGCTTCAACTATCTCGGCGGTAGCGGGCCCGACTTTGACTACTGGCATGTTGATGATGTTTGTCTTGTCAGTGAGCTTCCCAATTTGGTGGTGACAAAGACTGTCGAGCTTGAAGCCGATCCGATTGGTGTTACGCCGGCTCCATTCGGTGTGCCGGGTGCATTTGCTTTGTATACGATCGAAGTGACCAATCAAAGCGGTGGCATTGTGGACGCCGGCACGCTGAGCCTATCCGATGTCATCGATGAGAACACGCTCCTATTTGTGGGTGATCTTGACGGTACAGGTGTGCCTTTCCGGTTTGTCGATGGGTTGGGACCGGAGGCGAGCGGGGTGTCCCTTGTCTTTAACACGCTTGGCGATGGGGGCGACGGTGTGACGTTTCGCAATTCCGCTGGGACGGAGATTGTACCTGTGCCAGATTTCGATCCCGATACCCGTAGCTTCGATCTTGTGTTCACCGGTGCCATGAATGGGGCAAGCGGCGGCAGCGAGCCGACGTTTCAGGTGCAATATCGGGTGCGCTTGCAATAGGCGCGTCTATTCAGAACTCGCCAACATCTCCTGGAGTTGGATGGCGAGGGCTTCGCCCATGAAGCGTTGCGTGTCAGCACTTGGGTGCCAATCGCAACCATAGAGTTGTCCATCGGGTGTGTCTGAAAAGGCCATGAAAGCAATGTTCCGGTCGCCAGCGGCGCGGCGTAGCTCCACCGCACCCATGACAGCGGCGTTCCCGGCCTCGTAGGTCAGACCTTTGCCCATCGGGCCCCATCCGGCGATAATTTCCGCCTTTGGGAAGTCCGCGCGAAGCGTTTCCAGGAATGAGACATAGGCCATATCAAAGTCCGTGCCCGGCAAATTGTCGGCAAAGTCCATTGTGCCGAGGTGGACGATGACCGCATCCATAGTCGGCGGTAGCCGCGTCGCGTCACTTCTCATAATATCAGTATACAAATCGCGCATCGTTCGAGCGCTATCGTCGCCCCAGTTTCGGATCAGTCCGCGGCCTGAGCGGGCGACCATGGTAACATCCGCATCAAGAATATCCCCAGCTATCGCGGCAAAGGATAGGTTGGCGTTCTGGGTTGCCTTGGAATATTTGCAGTACTGATCTTCTCCTTCAATGCCGTAGCCGGTGGTGATGTCGTCGCCGATGACAAGCATTTGTAGAGGCCGGGTGGCGGGCACCATGAGCGAGCCATCACCGGGATTGAATTGCGAGACAATGGTTGGGGTGTCTGCCCGCTCCGTCCGCAAGGCGATGCGGACATTGTAGGTGCCGGGTTCGGCATCGATCAGAGGGTATGTGTACCGGCCGGATTGCAATTGAATGGCCGAGGTCCGGTTGTCGATGGTGACGTCCAGGGCGTTCACACCGCTGTCCGAAATTGTGACACTGAGCTGCTCGCCGGTGAATACAGTTTCTACGGCGCTGCCTGGCCATGTCAGAGCGACACCTTTTGCCGGGGTCGATTCCAATATGCCAATGGTCCGGAAGAGCGTCTCTTCGCTTGGGCTTCCCGTCGATGCGCATCCGCTAAGGGCCAGGCTGAGCGCGATTGCATAGGCTGTAGATCTAAACGCCATTGGTTCGTCCTCTCGCATTCTCGCAGGACCCTTGCGCGTCCCGGTTACGCCCCCTTGCCGTCTCCCAATACCCAGGTGAATGGCCGAATTTCGACCGTTTCGAAAAGGCCAGCTTGGGCATAGGGGTCCGTTTTTGCCCATGCCTTTACGGCCTCCAAACTCTCCATCTTCACGACGAAAACCGAACCGGCAAAGGTTTCGCCATCGTCTGCAAAAACGGGGCCAGCCAGAAGTATATGTTCAATCGATGCCCTGGCCCATTCCAGATGAGCGGGGCGATTGGCCATGCGAAGGTCTAGGGCCCCGGCTTTGTCCCGTGCGTTTATCATGAAGGTTCGCATTAGATTATGTCTCCGTGGTGAGGGGGCGGTCCAACAAGTCCTCAATGGCCTCGTTTACGGTAATTTCGCCGGATACGATCTGAGCGACAGCGCTTGCAATCGGCATATCGATACGGTGGCGGGCGGCCAAAGCCACGACCGCCGGTGCTGTCGCGACGCCTTCGACAAGGCTGTCGGTTTCTTTGACTAGGTCGCCGAGCGGTGTGCCTTGCCCGAGCTTTAGCCCAAACCGCATATTTCTTGATTGGGGGGAGGAGCATGTCAGGACCAAATCTCCCAGTCCGCACAGACCTGAAAGGGTTGTTTCTTCTGCTCCCATGGCGAGTGCAAGGCGGCGCAACTCGGCAAAGCCGCGGGCGATCAATGCAGCGTGGGCTGAGCGGCCGAGGGCGAGGCCATCGACGATTCCGCATGCAATCGCGAGGACATTCTTGACCGCCCCACCAACTTCAGCCCCGACGAGATCCGATACCCAATAGGGCCGGAAAGTGGGTGAACCGATGGCATTTGACAGCGCCTCGCCGGTGGGCCTGTCTGCGCATGCAAGGGTGACGGCGGTTGGAAGGCCGCGTGCAACATCATGGGCAAAAGACGGGCCGGACAGGACGCAAGGGCGCGATTCGGGGACGGTTTCGGCAAGAACATCCGTCATCAGGCTGTGCCGCGTATGTTCGATCCCTTTTGCACAGAGCAGCACGGGTAAGCCCGGGCTGAGAACGGGAGCCGCCGCTTCAAAAACGGCCCGGCTTGTTTGCGCAGGCACCACAGCAAGACAGGCATCAAGTGTGCCAAGGGCGGCCATATCCGTTGTCGCTTCAAAGGCTGGAAGCTTGATGTCCGGCAGATAGGCCGGGTTGCCATTGCCGGCTTTGAGACTGGCGATCACATCCGGATCGCGGCCCCAGATAACGACATTTCGGCCAGCGTTTTGCAGCGTTGCGGCCAGCGCTGTGCCCCAGGCGCCACTTCCAAGAACGGCGAATCGTTGGAAGGTCATGTTCGGCACGCTAGTTGCTTTGACCGATTGACGAATTTATAAATCATTCAAACGTTTCTTCCAATGGTATGATATGACAGAGCAAAGTTGCACGCGCGAAAAAATTCTCGAAGCTGCCCGCGAGCGGTTTTTGCACTACGGCTACTCAAAAACAACCATGTCGGAAGTGGCGCGCGACTGCGAAATGTCGGCTGGCAATATTTATCGCTTTTTTGCCTCTAAACTTGATATCGCCGAGGAGATGGCCTGGCGCTTTAATCAGGAGGTTTTTGTCGAGTATGAGCGGATTGCCAATTCTTCCGTCGCGCCCCCCCAGCGCCTGTATGACTTCTTCGCATTTGCTCTGCAGCAGACTTATGACGCCATCGAAAAGGAAGCGAAGATCCTGGAGATCGCGGAAATCCTGCGTGATGAAAGGCCCGAAGTTTTCAACAAACAGTTGGAGCAGGAGCGCGTTTACCTCGTAAAGATGCTGGAGGACGGTGTGTCCGGGGGATATTTCAGATCCCTGGACGATATCCCCTTTGTGGCCGAGATGTTCCAGTCCGCAATGATGAAATTTCGGTTCCCACAACTGTTTTCGCGGTTGTCCCTCGACAAGCTGAAGCGCGAAATGAATGGGGTATTGACCTTGCTTGCCGCATCGATCTCGCCTGGGGCGAAAACGCCTGCTTGCGTGAACTCTGAATAATTTTCATTTTATTCATTGATTATTATTTTTGTCATCCTACATGGAGTGCATGGCCGACGATTGGCGTTGGTCTTAGACAGAAGGCATCCTCCCAATGGCTTTCCTGAATGGAACTGAATCCCGCCAAACGCTTATCGCTGCTATCGCAGCTGTGCCTGCAACATTCGGTGCACTGGCCCTCACGGTCGCGATGTTTGGAGCTGTGGTTTAGGCGTGGCGCGGCTAAAGCCGTTCAAGCTTTCGCCCCGCGTTTTCCGCCCCCATACGCTGGATTAGAAACCGCGCTTGCCTCATCGAGGGGCCAGCGCGGTTTTGCATTTGCTAAGAGGTTTCCCATGAGGCCGCTGCGATGGTGTTCTGCGCCGGCAAGGGCGATCATAGCGGCATTGTCCGTGCAATGCCGGATCGGAGGCGCGATGAGGCGTGCGCCACCGGTTTGGCAAACCGTTTCCAAGGCGCTGCGAATGGCGGTGTTTGCGGCGACACCGCCCGCCACAACAAAGCGCTTCTCCCCTTCCACGTTGAACTGGGTGAGGGCGCGACTGGCTTTCTCGGACAGGACATCGGCGATTGCGGCCTGGAACGCGGCGGCGATGTCCGCCTTTCGCTGATCGGTCAAGGCCTCGGCAGCCGCAGCGCGCGCAGCGGCGGTCTTCAATCCTGCAAATGACATGTCGATGCCCGGACGGTCGAGCAGCGGGCGCGGTAGGGAAACCACCTCGGGATCTCCGGATTTTGCCAGGGTTTCGATGGCTGGTCCCCCCGGAAAACCGAGGCCCAGGACTTTTGCGGTTTTGTCGAACGCCTCCCCGGCGGCATCGTCGATGGTTGAGCCAAGGCGCCGGTAGTCCCCAAGGTCGCGGACCTCCAGGAATTGGCAATGGCCACCGGACACGAGCAGCAAAAGGTAGGGAAAAGGGCAGGGGGCCGAGAGGCGGGGCGAAAGCGCATGGCCTTCCAGATGATTGATTGGCAGGAAGGGTTTACCGGCGGCCATGGCGAGGCCTTTTCCAGTCATCATGCCGACGAGGACACCACCGATGAGACCGGGTCCGCTCGTCGCAGCGATGGCGTCTATATCATTGAGTGATAGCCCGGCCTCCGTGAACGCGCGGGCAACAATATGGTCTGCAAGATCTGCGTGGGCCCTCGCGGCGATTTCTGGAACCACACCTCCATAAATCGCGTGCTCGTCGATCTGGGTTCGGACAATATCTGAAAGGATGTCGACGCCGCTATCATCAATCCGGACAATTGCGGCGGCGGTTTCATCGCAACTTGTCTCGATACCAAGTACGGTTGAAGGGGGGTGGGGTTGCTCCATCGTGGTAAGGCTTGTAGCTCAAAGGACTGTGCTCCGTGAAGGGGGCTCGCACCGCCTGCTAGAGGGGGCAATCATATGGCGCAAACGCGCGAAACGCTTCGCATCGGCACCCGCGGGTCACCCCTGGCGCTGCATCAGGCCGAGCAGATCAAGTCGCTGTTGGAAGCCTCCGGCGAACTAGTCTGCGAGGTTCAGGTGTTCACGACCAGTGGCGACCGATTGACGACGGAGCGTCTGATCAATGCCGGTGGCAAAGGACTGTTCACCAAGGAGATCGATGTCGCCATTGCGGCTGGCGAGGTGGATATTGCGGTACACTCCTTGAAGGACGTGCCGAGCGTGTTGCCAGATGGCCAGGACCTTGTTGCCTTCGCGCCGCGCGAAGACCCAAGGGAAGGCTTTCTCAGCCATACAGTTAAAGCGCTGGAGGAACTGGCCGAGGGCGCTGTTCTCGGAACGGCAAGCATCCGCCGGGAGGCGCAGACCCGGCTTGTGCGCCCGGATCTGAAGATCGTTCCCTTTCGCGGCAATGTGCAAACGCGGCTACGCAAACTTGCGGCGGGTGAGGCCGATGCGACATATCTTGCTATGGCTGGTCTGACCCGGCTTGGCCTTCAACACCTGGCGCACCCCATTCCATTGGAAGACATGCTGCCGGCCCCTTGCCAAGGGATTGTCGCGATCGCCGCCATCCCGTCACGTTTGAGCGAGGTTGCAAGTGCGGCTTTGAACGCGATTTCGGACGCGGCGAGTGCCCGGGCTGCCTCAGCTGAACGCGCTTTTCTGACGGTGCTCGATGGATCGTGCCGTACGCCGATTGCGGGCCATTTGTTCCAGGATGATGGCGGGTTGCGGTTTGTTGGCGAAGTGACGGCGGTTGATGGCAGCAATGCCTGGGACAATACGGTCTACTGTTCGGCGAATGCTGGCCTTGATGACCTGGCGGCGGCGGGCCGTGCCGCGGGCGAGGTGATCCTGGATGCGGCGGGTGGGACCCTGCCAATGGTCGATGCCTGACCCCATTCACCTGCCAGGCGACCTCCCGATTATTGTCACACGTGCACAGCCGGGGGCTGGCGAGACGGTGGACCGGCTTGCAGCCCTAGGGGGGAAGCCTGTCTTGTCGCCTGTGCTTGAGCTTCGCCGGACGCGTATTGTCCTGCCCTCCTTGGAACATGTGCAGGGTCTAATTTTTACGAGTGCAAACGGTGTGCGTTTTTTCGCGGAGGCAGCGAGCCGACGTGATTTGACAGCCTGGTGCGTGGGTCCGGCAACGGAAGCTGCTGCCCAGGCGGCAGGTTTCGAGGATTGCCGAAACGCCGCTGGCGATGGCGACGATTTGGCGGCGCTTATCATCGGGAACGCCCGAGCTGAGGATGGGCCACTTGTGCATGTGGCAAATGCAGCCGCTGCCGGAAATGTGAAGCGTTTGCTCGTTGATGCCGGGTTTGAGGTCCATTTCACGCCCCTTTATGAGGCGGCGCAGGCCGAGGCCCTGACGGAGGAAGCGGGAGCTTGCCTTGCCGGCGATACTGCCGCGATTGTTCTGGTCCACTCTGCAAAGGGGGCTGCGGCGTTTGCGGCGCTCTCCGGAAGCCGGCCGCTTTTTGACCATATCCTCGTGGCTGTATCGGCGCGGGCCGCAGCGCCTCTCGCGCACGCTCGGTTTGCGAAGGTCGAAGTTGCGACACTGCCAAATGAAACATCCCTCATGGAAGCCGTCTTCAGGGCTTGTTCAGGTCTTTGATTACAGTAAGGACAAGGAGTATGGTTAGTGGACTTCAAGGGCCCTGAGGACCCAAGCGAGACAAGATGAGCAGCGACACCGAGCCGGAAACCGACACATCCGATCCCATAGACGCAGATTTTGAACCTGCAGTTCTCGTCGATCCAACCTCTACAACGGGCCCCGGCGGACCGGGATGGCTCGCCCTTGGCGGCATGGGAATTATCGCCGCGCTCCTCGGTGGTGCGATCGCAAGTGGCCTCGACCGAACCGGGGGCAGTGCGTCCTACGCACCGAACACCCTTGTTAGCGATGTTGAGGTTCTGTCCGCCTCGAAAGATGCTTTGGAGGCACAACTTGCCGACCTTACCAATGCGCTTCAAAATGCCGAAGCAAAGCTGAGCCGTGAGATCAGTGCT